>JAHDGX010000066.1 GCA_020631575.1 Candidatus Altimarinota bacterium
CTGTATCAGATAAAACTCACAAAGTCCTCAAGTGAATACGAAATAGAAAAAAAGCAAATTATCTAAGAAATATAGAGGTTTTGAAAGAAAATGGTTTTGAAATTGATTTAGGTGACTTTCTCAAAAAACAAAAGCAATGCAAATGAAGCAAGCGTAACATAAATAGCTTCCAACTTGCAAGATATGTCTTGGAAAATCCTAAAAATAGAGCGCTTGCAGACATATTTTTTGAATCAGAATATCATCAAAAATTATCTTTTTGAGAAACACAAAAAAGCAGTGTAAGATTTCTCAAAAGCTTTTTACGAAATGATGGAAAGTGTAAAAAATATGGAAGAAGTAAGAGCCTTAAGAGAGTATGAATCTGTCCAAGTCACTTATCTGAATTAGCAAAAAACGATAGCTGACTTATAAGTCTGGTACATCCTCATGTTACTTTTCCAGATATAGAAACATTTCTAGAAATGTTTCCTGTGTATTATCATGAATACTGAGTAAGAGCGATCGAATACCCCACAAGCGCCAGTCTCAAACGGAAACAAGCAATTGATTCAGTCATAAAAAACCCAGAATACCCAGATCTCACTGCAACATTTGGAAGTGATTCACATGGATATCCTGCCGGAGGAAACTATTGAGATTTCCTTACAATGAACCCATTTGTAGATGATACATTTATAGACTACCACTCCAGACAGTTTATCGAACGATTTCAGTAAAAAAACAATCCAATATGGATTATTTTTTTATATATTTCTCGATCGCTATTTTTTGAGCATTCATTGGTATTTTGCTATATAGGCTCAGATTATGAGAAACAAGAGATAGCTTGTTGCTGTTTCTTCAAAGGCATGGGTGAAATTTGCCATGAAACAGAGCGTGAGAAATGCCACAAATAATCCTACTGAAAAGAAGTTTTTTCTGAGCTTCATGATAGAAAAGAGATAGTAGAAGATCGCAAAGAGAAGACCAAGAAACAGTAAAATCCCGACATAGGACATCTCTACCATGATCTGAACATACCAGTTTTCTGGGAGGAACTTATAAACAGCCTCAGAGTTGATCGCTCACTTGATCGTGAATCATTCTATGCTCTCTGTGTGGAGCTGCGTAGCTGGACCTGCCGTCCCAAGTCCTCTTCCAATAGGGTTGTAGAGAAATGTCCCAACAGCTCTTTCGAGATTATCAAGTCTATTGATCATCGCTCACATGTGGGTGAAAAGATCTCGTTTCACAAATACGAGGGCTGAAGCTGTAAAAATCAGCACAAGCGGGAAAAACTTCACTACACGAGCTTGTTTCTCACTCATATCCTTTCCATAGATATATTTTCTCGTGATCACGAAAAATAAAAATATTCATACGATCAGCCCAAGCATAGAGGTCTTTGAGTATGAGAAAAATACTGAAAGAAATACTCAAAGAGCTGGTGGAACAAGTAAAAGCAAGTTTTTTTGTTTTCAGAGTTTTTTATCCAGTATAAATCATACATAGACAAAGAGCCAAACTGTGAGAAAGACTGAGAAACGTATAGGTCAGCCAAATGTTCACTGAAATCTGTGCTGTCACTCTACATTTTGAGAAAAACTAATACACTGATTTGCAATGTAGGTTGATACTTCAGAAGAGTATCAAAATATAGAAGAAACTGCAGATATATCAAAGAATAAATACCAAGGTAAAAATACAGTGAGTATTCATCAAATTGAGATAAATAATGCTTTTAGGATTGCATCAAAATGAGTCCTCACTCAGATCAGTGAATACCCTATAACCAGACAAAATATAAAAAAGACATCATACTTGTATCATAAAAATGCATGAAGTCATGGATTGAAATACGGAAAAAAGATGTAGATAAAGGCAACAATCGCAAAACTGACAGATATCCCAACTATATAATTATTTTCGAAAAACTTTCACAATTTCCATTTGTATCTCTTCCCAACAGAGTATACAGACGCAGCTAAAAGCCCCATAACTATAAATTCTTTCCAAAACCTCAATATATTTGTATCTACTTCAAATCTACACTTCAGTGTCGTTACGAGAAGTGCATGGAGTGGGAGCAAAAAAGCAAAAGCTTGCAGGAGTGTTTTCATTTTTCTCAATCTTTACAAAATTATGTGATTCATTATAACAAAAAACTCCCTTTTACAAGAGAGTTTTTTAGTTAATTTTTTTCTAAAATTATTTTTCAATTTCAATTTGAAACTCATGCACCCTGTAACATCAAGTTATTGATATTAAATTCTGAAATTCAAGAATTTTGCATTGCTTGTGCTACTTTTTGATCATTTATATCGGAATTATAAATTCATTCTATTGTTAAGGAATAAATATCTAATTCTTCCATATAATCTAATAGCTCCTGATTAATAAGTACATTATAAAAACTATATGATTCAATATGTTTTCATCATAACACATCTTGAATTATTCACAGCTGTAAATTTGTATTCTCATTTGAAAAAGTAATACTAAGATATCGAATATTATTCTTATCAAGAAGATCTCATGTAATACTCAATGCTTCTAGCTCTTCAATATCATGGAATCGCAAATCTACTTCTTCAGCTTTTTCTACCGATGATAATATTTTTCATAGTACGGATAAATCTTCACTCTTAATTCATTCGACTACAAAACGATAATCAACTTCCCCAAGGAAGATATTTACAATCTGATCACTCACTTCTTTGTTAAAATTTAATCTCGGTATATATGGATCGTTCCTATAGTCAATTAATTGCTTAGAAATATTTTCTAAGTTTTTTAGTCTTTCGATATATGTATTGTTTTGATCTAAAATTAAACTATTCTGTTTTTTTTGATGAACATATTGACTACTGAAAAAGAATAGCCCTATAAGCATAGACAAAATTATAATTTTGTATGGAAAATTTTTTTTCATAAATATTTTTTAAAAAAGCAGGAGCAAGTACCCCTGCAACTAAGGAAACACGTTTACAATTTATTTCAGTCACTTACAACCGTTAGATAGGCAAAGCCAGAAAGATTAGTAACGTTGCTGGCTTCTCCACGAGAAAAAGATCCAACTCTACCGTAATAAGGATCATAAAAATAAATCCGGTCGTTATTTCGGGTGTTTCGACTACTAAAAGCTGAGTTTCCATACTCATCACTTCTTTGTTGATAAGCATACATAATAACGATATGATCAATTCTATGAGTTCCATAAGTAGGATTACCACTCCATGAAGACTTAAGAACCATCAGTGCTGGGCGATTCCAATATAGATCAGAAATTAAATAATTCATATTTCTATCTATACCATCAGACGCTGATCTTCGAAAACCTCGATAACCTGAAATATTATTCATTAGTGCTTTCAGTTGATTGAAGTTTGTTTCTACATTCAAAGGTCGTCGAATCATCCTGTATGATTCTTGAATCTTATTTCGTGAACTGCTAACGGATGTTGTGAAATTCACTGGACCTTTTAGGTATTTTTCAATAAATGCAACTGAAGTGGGACCGCAAGAATAATTGTATCCCGTAGTATACTGCCTCAGATTCCACTTTGCATATTGTGCAGTATTGTAAAAACCATTTACGATAAATAATCCTCTATCGTATCCAGCATTTGCATGTGTTGTAAAAAGAAATGATGCTACAAATAACAACTTGAGCATACTCTTCATTACTTTTCCTTACTTATCACCTCAAAATTAAGGCAAGATATAATATAATATAATATAATATAATATTTATACAAATCCATTTTTACAAAAAACTCTCTTTTACAAGAGAGTTTTTTAGATTATATATCTAAGTTCTGAACATCCTTTGCTCTATTTTGGATAAATCTTCTTCTAGGGGCAACTTCTCATCCCATAAGGATCTTAAATATCTCATCAGCTTTTTCTGCTTCTCAGATAGATACA
>JAHDGX010000067.1 GCA_020631575.1 Candidatus Altimarinota bacterium
GTAGTGAGTGGATGATCAAAACTTCTCCCAAAGAGAAATGCTGAAATATCTGAGAGTGAAAATCTCGTATCTGGCAGGAGTGGAAGTATCACAAATGCTATTGCTGCAAACTTGAGCGTCGTTCTCAGTTCATCCTTTGAAATATATTTTCCAAGCCCCTCGAGCATATCTTTAGAGGAGAGGAGAAAGGTCAAAAGTATCGCAAATATAATCGCAATCTGAGCGTAACCCAGAAATACAAGTACTCACACAAAATACGTCAGAAATGCTACGAGCTCAGTAGCTGGAGAAAGAGCTTTTTCTCGAAAGACAGAAAAGCTATAATAGATACTTACTAGAATAGTCGTAAGCACCAAACCAGCAATGATAAATATATATTGCGTCCCAAGGTAGCTATCAAACCAGGTCATCAGTGCCCCAAGAATTGCTATAAGTGCGAAGCTCCTGATAGAACCAAACTCAAAGTCAGTAGAGCTTGTTTTCTTTAGTAGGGTTTTCTTTTGTTTTCCGATATCTTTATCGATACCAATAAGGGCTCAGAGAACTCCTGAGAGCAGGAATCCAAGGAATATATTTTGGAGAGTTGAAATGTCCATGTGTAGGTTTTTTAAAAATATTTAGTAAATTATATTTTAATACTGATCTTTTAAAAATTTTTCTTTGAGTTCCCTGCACTTCTCTATATCTATTTTTTCTAGATTCTTCACGACAAATTGTTGTCTTCATTTCTCGAAGGTTTCTTTGTTATCTGCAACAAAGCACCAATAGAGATAGTTAAATGGACAGGCATCATCGGTATATTTTTCTTTGGGATTGTGATCTGAGTGCTTGTAGTAATCAGACATCTTATGTATGTAATTGGCTGAAGCTACGTAAGGTTTTGTTGCAAGTTTTCAACCATCTGCAAACTGACTCATTCCTAGGACATTGGGAGTTACAACCCACTCAAAGGCATCGGTGTAGTACTCAAAAAACCAGTGGTTGAGTTCATGGGGATCGAGATTACAGAGAAGCGCGAAGTTTCCGATAATCATAAGTCTCTGTATGTGATGAGACATATTTTCTTTATGTACTTGTTCAAGCGTCACTCTGAGAGAATTAATGGGGCAAGACTCAGGATCTTTCCAAAAATATTCTGGAAGAGGTCTGGTATGATTTAAAAAATTTTCTATATAAATCGTATCTTTATATGAGTGAAAGAAGTGATACATATACTCCCTCCATCCAAGAACTTGTCTAATAAATCACTCTTTATTATTCATGGCAGTATCTCTCGCTTCTACAGCTTTAACAACTTCACTAGGAGTAAGAAGTCAGTAGTTTATAGAGCTTGATAAGAGGCTATGATGTACATACGCATCATCCTGATACATCGCATCCTCAAGTCTTCCAAAGTTATCCAAATGATTTTCGAGAAAGTATTCTAAGAGTTCTAGGGCCTCTGATCTATTAGTTGGAAATACAAATTTTGAATGAAAGTTGTAATATTTTTCAGCTTCAATCCAAGCATCATTTTTCTCTATATCAAAACTCCAGCTTCTCTCGTGCTTTCTGTCGAACTTTCTATTTTCTTTATCATAGTTCCACTCACCTCACTCAGGTTTTCCATCTTCTGTCATGAGGATATTTTCTCTTTTTCGCATAAATCTATAAAAGTATTCCATGATAGGAGGTTTTTTATACTGCGCTTTGAAGTCTTCGTGCGAAAGAAAAAACGAATGCTCATCTTTTGTGAAAGTAAGAGTTATTCCCTCCTCTTTTAGCTGCCTGCTAATTTTTATAAAATTTTTATGGACATAGTCCTCCACTGGAGTGATGAGAACAAACTGCGAAACACTATGCTTCTGAGCATATTTTCGTATTCCTGAGATAAAGCTTTTTTCTATCAGAAACTCTGCTATCTTTCACTTTTCTTTCAGTACGTCTATACACTGTTTTCATCCGGCATAGTCTATTATTTTTGAGTTTGTGTTGAGATGTAACTCTCTTCCCTGAAAATTAATCTTTCAAATATTGTGAATATAGATAAAGTGAGTATAATTCGTATATAAATATTGATCTCAAAGTTGGTTATAGAGAATTATTTGGCATATCGTATCATCCTGCATGAAGCAAAAAATTAATATTATTTGGTGTAAGAAGAATCTTCGAGTCTATGATAATGAGATTCTTGCAAATATACAATCAGAAGTTCCAACACTCTGAGTATATTTTTTTGAGCCGAGCATTATGTCTCTCCCTGACTGTTCAGATTTTCATCTGCAGTTTACTTTTGAGAGTTTACTCGAACTTCAAAAGTGATTTCTAAATCTTTGAATTCCTCTCCTTCTCCTTCCCTATGATGCTAAGCTAGGCTTTAAAAAACTTGAAGAATATTTTAATATACAAAAAATCTCAGCGCATGAAGAAACTGGAAACTGGAAGACATTCAAGCGTGACAAAAATATACTCAAGTATTGTAAGAGTTCTGCAATAGAATTCGTAGAATATCCCACAAATGGTGTAGTGCGAAGACTTCAAAGTCGAGATAATTGGAATAAGATCTGGATGCAGCGTATGAGCAGCAATATATTTGAAGCAAAAGGAATAGAAAATACTATAGAAATTCCTAAGGAGCTTTGCGAAATCTCAAAAAATACAAAGAATAAATATCAGGAGTATTTTAAAATTCATAGAAATACAAAACTACAAAAATGATGAGAATCTGAAGGGTTAAAAATACTTGAAAAGTTTTTAGAAACTCGCAGCGCAAAATATATGTATAACATATCAAAACCATTTGAGTCTCAGAGTTGGTGTTCTCGTCTCTCCCCCTATATCACATATGGATGCCTGAGTATTAAAATGATTGTACAAGCTACAGAAAACAGGAGACAAGAGCTTAAAGAGCTCTGATCAGACGCTGCGAAAAATCATAGAAAATCTCTTCAGTATTTCATGTCTCGACTTCACTGGCAATCTCACTTTATCCAAAAACTCGAGGACGAACCCAAGATGCAGTTTCGTAATCTCAACAGAGACTTTGACTCTATTCGGCAAAAAACTGATACAGATCTCATAGAAAAAGTCTTTAGTAGTAGATCAGGTATTCCGTATATAGATGCGCTTATCAGTCAACTCCAGCAAACTGGTTGGTGTAACTTTCGCTCTCGCGCTATACTCGTAAGTTTTCTCTGCAATACTTGTCAGCAGCCATGGCAAGCTGTAGCTCCAAGAATTGCTGCTCTCTTACTATGAACCTTAATTCAGTTTCAGATGCAAGCAGGCACTACATGAATCAATACTATCAGGATTTACAATCCAGTATATAATGGGCAGCAAAAAGATCCTGAGTGAAAGTTCATCTATCACTTCATGCCTGAGTTAAAAAACGTTCCTATAAAATACATTCATGAGCCTCATCTCTGGGAGGACTTTGACAGCATCGATTACCCAGAACCTATAGTCGATATCAAATCTGCTAATAAAATAGCAAAAGACCTTCTCTGGACTACGAAATGAAATATCCTAAAATCAGACAAAGATAAAATAGTAAAAAAACACGCAAGTAGAGTATTTCAATGAGATAGAAGAAAAACAAAAAAGACTCCTACGAAGAAGTCTCAAAACAAAAATCAAACTACTTTATTTTAAATATATGAAAACAAAATCCTGTCATCTCTGCAGCACAGAAACCTCTCATGCTTATAGAGTAAAAATTACTCCAGGCAAAGAGTGGATTTTTGTATGTGGGAAGTGTTGTCTAAAATCTAAAAAGTGAGAGTTTTATACTTACTGAGGAACTTGGAAAGGAAAAAAGAGATAATTACATACCTCTTACATTTTCTTTATATCATAGACATACT
>JAHDGX010000068.1:0-1103 GCA_020631575.1 Candidatus Altimarinota bacterium
CTATAATATCTCCATCAAAAGTATTTTCTGCTCAAAAATCAAGTAGCTTGGCTACGAGTAAGTTTGTATCAACTTCAAGAATTTTTATTTCTTTCTCAAGCATATTATACTTTATTTATATACTTGTATAATATCATACTTTATTTTTCAAAGGTATATATTTGTAGCTAAGCTAGAATATAATAATTGACAAAAATGTTAAAAAAAGTATAAAACAGTAATGTGATTACGTAATACTCTTGTAATAGGAGACATTGAGTGAAACCATACTCACTTCAATGCTCTCATGGCTAACAATGGGCTCGTCGATATAGCAGATAATATATCGATGGTTTTACTATGAGATGTTGTCTGAAAGGTAAAAGATGGGAATCTGAGAATGCTGAGATTTTGTCTAGAAAACCAAGAAAGAATACAAATGATACTGTGAAATAAAGATTTACTAGTACAACGGATAATTTCATGAAAAAAAGTAGCAAAAAAACCAGTGTGGGCAGAAAGAATTGCAAGTGAACTATGAACTAAATGAGAGCAAGAATTACAAGATTATTTTATGAATGGTTTTGTATCACATGTCAAAAAGTGAAAATTCACTATAACTCATGCGAGGCCAATACAGTGAAAAAAGATAACAAAACATACAAAAAATCAATTAAGCTGAGTAAATTGTAAAAGAAATGGAAAACCTGTACATGAAAAAGATAGAATCTTTGTGTACTGACACCATGCTAAAGAATGATTACAAATAAGAAAGCATGCTAAATCAGGTCAAATATCTGCTATACAACTCGATTCTTGATGTGGACGATGAGTTGGAAACCTCTCGGCTCTCAGACTCGGAAGGAAAAGAGTAGAGCTCATGGATAGTGGCTGAGCGAGAATGCTACTAGACATATAAAAAGACCTCTTTTACTGAGGTCTTTCTATTATTATTTTTCCATCCTTTTCAGTCCAATTCTTCACTTCGCAAGATCAACCTGAATAATTTCAAAGTCTACCATATCATCTGCTTTTACAATATCTTCTACATTTGTAACTCGCTCTTTCGAGAGTTTAGATATATGGATCATCCCAGAGTTTTTTCCTTTAAACTCTACTATAGC
>JAHDGX010000068.1:1203-3805 GCA_020631575.1 Candidatus Altimarinota bacterium
TGTATATCCGAGAGTATTTTATAATCACCTGTTTCTTCGTTATAAATCATCCCCATTGCTACGGCTGAAACTGGTCTTTTTATAGGAACTCATGCGTTCATGAGACTCATCGTAGATCCACATACTGATGCCATAGAACTTGATCCATTACAAGTAGTAACTTCAGATACAGTTCTGATCATATATGGGAAATCAGCCTCTGATGGTAGTACAGGTTCCAGTGCTCTCTCAGCGAGTCTTCCATGTCCTACTTCTCTTCTCCCAACTCCTCGCATCATGCGTACTTCTCATACTGAATATGGTGGGAAGTTATAGTGATGAATATATCTCTTTGTAGTTTCTGTATACATACCATCAACGAGCATATTGTCTTCTGGTCCACCGAGAGTACAGACGTTGAGTACTTGCGTCATCCCTCTTTGGAAAAGCGCTGATCCATGTGTTCTTGGGAGGAGTCCTGTTTCTCCTACTATATTTCTTACTGCGTTTGGAGCTCGACCATCAAGCCTTCTATCAGTTTCGAGGATATTCTTTCTCATAATTTCTTTTACTCTTTTATAGACCATCGCACCTACCCCAGAAGTATCATCGTCTTCATTATAATCTCCCTGCTCGAGTAAATAGTTCTTTGTTTCTTCATCTAAGGTATCAAGCTTTTTTTGAAAGTCTTTTTTCCCTTTATTATAAAGAGTTTCGAGTTTTTCTTCTGTAAGGTAAGACTGAACTTTTTCGTATAAACTCACGTCTGGATTATTGAGTGTCGGCTGTATTTTTCTGATATCCCCAAACTGCTTCTCATAGTCTGCTATAAAATCAAGCTGCGCGTTACAGAGATCTTTTACCAGGCTGTGAGCATGAGAAAGAGCAGCTAGCATCTGGTCATTACTTACTTCATTTGCTCCAGCTTCTACCATAGTGATAGCATCGAGCGTCCCAGCTACTACAAGATGGAGTTTTGCACTACTTTCCTGCTCAAAGCTAGGATCAAAAGTATATGAATCATCCTGATTTAAAACTATTTTTACTCATGCAACTGGTCCCTCAAATGGAGCACCAGCCATGAGAAGACCAAGAGAAGCAGATGTAATCCCCCACGATCCTTGCTCTGAAGTATTGTCATTTGAAAAGACGCTACAAATAACCTGCGTATCATTTACAATTCCTTTTGGAAACATAGGTCTAATAGGTCTATCTATCATACGTGACGTGAGCGTTGCTACGTCACTTGGACGAGCCTCTCGTTTCATAAACCTATTTCATCCTATCTTCCCTGTTGCGTAGTATTTTTCTACATAATCAACTACGAGTGGGAAAAAACTTGCCTGCTCGTTGAGTCCTATTTCTTTAATTCCCACAGTTGTAAAGAGTACATTTCCATTCTCATCACTCATCGTCACCGCTCCATTTGCAAACAATCCTATTTTCCCAGTCTCGAAACTGAGTTTCTTCCCTGAAATCTCATATGTTTTCTTCAATGGTATGAGATCCACTACGTTGCTATCCGATAACCCTTCCATAATAAAAATACTAAAAAATAATATAACTGAATATATATGAAAATATCTAAAACTTATGCAAAGCTCTTAGAAAACTAAGAAGTTCAAATAAGCCTTTGAGATATCCACGATCCAGTAAATGTAGTATATATTTTTTTCAGAAAACATCAAAAAACTCTGAGCTAGGTTCAGAGTTTTTTGATTATTGAATAGTTATATCAATTGTAGTCCCATTTCATTCAAAACACATATCATTTCATAGACTTCCTACATTGGCCTGACAAGTTAAAGGTGATCAAGCGGTGAAAAAATCTCATAAAACTCCAAGTGCCGGACTTCCAAAAAAATTAATATGTGATAGAGTATCTATGTTAATAAAAAATTCCGGTAAATTTAAAATTCAACTATCAGAAATATCAATAATTTCTAAATTAGATAAAAGAGTTATCTCCTCAATAAGAGGAATTCAAGATCCATCGACTCAAAACGATGATATACCTGTGACATCACACCATTCTGATTTTGTGTACGCAGGGAGTACCGGTGATGATGGGATTGAAATATATGCTGTAACACTACCATCTGGCTCAGGAGCCAAAAATGTATCTCACCAAAAATTCAAGGAATCTAGTTGATCGTCCGTCATGTCAGTACAGGCTACTATCACTTCTCCACTTCATACTGTAACACCAGAACCAGGATCACTCAATGCTATATCATCACTTGAGAGTCCTCAAGAGTCAGAAGCAATGAGGGTATTAATATAAATGAATTCTTCTCATGAGGAAATCTCATTTAAATTTTCATATGCATTAGAAGTTCAAATATTGGATTCCGCATAATATGAAATCAAATCTTCTCAAAAGTTTTGCTTCTCTTGCGCTCCATTTAAATCTGTTTCAGATCCTTCATAGATAAGTGGAGCTGTGAGGGAAACAGTTCATGGAGTAAAGCTTGTAGCTCAGGTGTGAGTCTGTCATTCTGGAAGTCTGGTAGCGTAACTCGCTGGTAGGTTCTTAGATCCTCTCACCGCAAAGGATTGATTGTTTAAGATGTCTTGGACTGTGACATCTGTAATCTCTGTAGTAATAATAGTAGGGACTCAG
>JAHDGX010000069.1 GCA_020631575.1 Candidatus Altimarinota bacterium
CGAAGATACATTTCTTTCCTTTTTTATATCAAAAATGACATTATTTATTATATATGTATAGTATAATAAGTCAATTTTGTTTAAATTTTTGATTTCTATGAAGCAGACACTTTATACAGTTTTATTAAGGCAATGAAGGAATTTTTCCTTTTGCGCGAAACAATAGATCATTTCTCGTATGAGGTTTTTCAGATATACTGAGTCAGTTTTTCTGAGTTATTTTATATGTCCAAGCATGATATGCGTCAATGCTGGATCATGTCCAATATTCTCATGTATGAAACAGAAAAAATCAATTCAAAAGTTGATATATCTGATCGGGGTATAATGACAGATATTCTTTTAAGAAGCTCTCTACTTTTCTTATAGTATGGATTGAGGGAATAGTATGTAATGTAACTTTGCTACAGAGTATAGGCTCGATGTCATAAGTTAAAAAATAAGCAGAATTTTTGAGATGAGTATTTTCCTCTGTATAGAGATCTATCCATCTTCTTCACTGTAGTTCTAGTGAATCATTTTTTTCAATACAAAGAATGTCAAAGACTTTGTTTTCGAGTCTTATCTTATATGAATTTGGAGTTTCCTCGACATGTTCTAAAAGGAGTCTTTCTTGTTTTTTGCTCAGATACTCAATTGAATCTAAATATTCTCAAAGAGATGTCTCACTACTCATACTATTATATTTAAAAAATAATGTATTGATATATTATTTTTCTAATCCATGAAATTAAATTTTGTTGACACAATATATGAGAATATTGATATTTTAGCTTTTATGTGCTACAATTATTTTGTCAGTATTTTTGACAAAAATATATTATGAATATAAAACGTCTCTGAAATCATCTCCAAAAACTTGGATTTAGTGAAAAGGAAGCAGAAGTATATCTGACACTTTTAAGTATAGGTGAGTCTAGTGTTTTGCAGATTTCAAAGTCTTGCTCAGTAAAAAGAGCCACTATATATAATATCCTAGATATTCTTGAAAAAAAGGGGATAGTAAGATTGCAGGTTGATTGAGGGAAAAGTACTTTTATAGCTGAATCTCCAAAGTATCTGGAGTCACTTATTGAACAGCAAAAAAAAGAACTTTCTGAGTTCTTGCCAGAACTTGAAAAACTTCAACAGTGATCTAGTAGTTCTCAAGCAATTAAGTTTTACCGAGGGAAAGAAGCTATGTATCTGGCATATGATAAATTGCATGCATCACTCAAGCCAAGTGATGATTATCTGGTATTTGGTGACATTGCTTCATGGTTTGATACAGATAGAGATTTTTTTAGCAAATGGCTCGAAAAAAGAAAAAAAGTGATTCGTAGTTGAAGATCGATCTTTACAGATTCTCAGATGGCTCAGAAATTTTTACAAAATCAGTGAAACTTAGAAACTCGTGTAAAAATCATTCATTCGAAAAAAAACTTCCATGCAATCAAACTGATAACTTCTAAACAGGTATTTCTGCATAAAACATGACTTCCACACCTAGTAATCACCATAGAAGATTCAGCTGTTGTTGCTCTCTACAAACAAATGTTTGAAGTGCTTTGGGAGTCTTTATAGTTTATTGTCGACAAATCTTCTCCTCACTTTCCTGTTTTAATCATTATTTAGTTTCATATTTGAACTCCTCTTTTTTGGAGTTCTTGTGCTATTATGTCATGAAATGACTGATGTGATTTTTCAGATTTTTCCAATAGTTTATAATATTTCTCATAACTAAACCAGAATCTCTGATTGTTTATCTGAAGCATGAGGGCAATGTTTGCAATCGAGACTACAGACATTGTCACCTGCAAATACTTCTATAAGGTTCCTTTGCATTGTTTATATAAAAAAATCATAAAATATATGATAATTTTATTTGATATAATGTCAACATCTAAAACTCTACACTTTGGCTTTCAAGGAGTTTGTAGATGATTGCGTTTTTGTCTTGGTAGTTTCAGATGAAGAGCTTGCGAGTTTGATCTTGAAAGATGCTCATTTTCAACCAGGAGAAGTTTTAGACTGTAATCATTGATTAGAAACTTCACATTCAACTCAGAACTCTTCTAAGTATGATAATCATATTCAGGATCAAAATTCTGTAACTCAATTTTGTAATATAACATTTGGGTTAGGAAACTTAGTAGTATTAATTCAAATTCAATTATCTTTGATCAGGAGATATCAATTTTGAAATGAAAAATCAATTTCAGTTGCTTTTCCGTTAATAGAAGCGTTTTTTATTATGTTATATAATAAATTTATAAAGAAGGCTTTATTCTGTAAAAAGATTATTTCTTTTTTAATAGAATTATTGAGAGTTCGACAACTGATTTCTTTATTTATAGAAAGTTCTATTTTTTGCGTCAATATAACTTCCGAAATTATTTTTTTGAGGTAATTCTCTTCAACACTCATTTTTTTATATTCTTCTCAATATTCACTTTGTGTGATGAGAAATATGAGAAATGCATGTTCTAATGATTCAATTGCTTTTTTAATAAATAGCTTTGTATTTACTTGATTATAACAAGTAGATAACTTAGAGTATGGGTTGTTTAAATCTATAGATTGAAAATAATTATCTATATGAATAATAGGGTGGCTTACGTTGTGAGATAACTCTGGTCATAAATCTACTTCTATAGCTAGAATTCTGAATAATTTTACTAATTCATTTTGTTTTTCTTTACTATGATATGATAAATCAGATTGAAATAGATTATGAAGAAATGATTTTAAATCGTTGAAGGCTTTAATGTTTTTTTTGAGTTGTATATTTTCTCAGATAATACACAACAACTTATCTACTATATCTTTTGATTTACCACAAACATTTTCAGTATTTTTTGATCAAGTGTTTTCTGTAGTGGTGTAAGTTGATGATTTTAACTTTTCGATCATTGCTTTGTTCTTTAGGATAAATCCAAAGTAATTTTATTTAGCATAATGTCAATACCTAAAACTCTACACTTTGGCTTTCGAGGAGTTTGTAGATGATTGCATTTTTGTCTTGGTAGTTTCAGATGAAAAGCTTGCGAGTTTGAGTAGCTTCTTTGGATGAGATATTTCCAGTGTGGCGCTTTGATCAGAGGACCTCTGAATGGGCGAGGGAAGTCAGCTGAGCGAAAAAACTATCTTCGAGGAGGACATCTTTGAGATAATAATATTTATCAAGATACTCTGAAAAACATATCCCATAGTCATAGAGTTCTGAGTCTTGCTTGATGCTTTTTACAAGTCCATAGAGTCTTCAAAAACCAAGAATGTATCATTTACTTACAACAAGATGCAGGGTCTTTTCAAGGGGATCATTTTTTCTGAGAACAGTCTGTCCTTTCTTTTTTGCGAACTTTCTAAATCACTTCGTGATATAGCTTTCGATAATTGCATCAAGTGCCTTGTGATACGCACTTACCACAGCAAGCCCATCGATGCTTGGATTTTGCAGGAGATTATAGTAGTTTACTTCTGCACTTATGAGTGCTTCAAGCACTCAAGTAGGAGTATTGAGCAAGAGAATATTCCCAAAGTATTCTGATATCATCTGCTCTATTTTATCAGCTGTCATATCATCATGAAAATGATCCTGAGTATGTTTATCCAGATTAGATGCACGTTGCCTGGCAATAGAACTAATACTTGAGCGTACATCACGCTTTGCCCATGCAGAAAGAACAGAGAGCTTTTTTTGTAGAGCATCTCTTTCTTCTTGAAGTGATCTAATAGTATCTTGCATAGCTAGTAAAATTTATATATCTATAATAACATAAATATATGAATAGTCAAAAATTTGCAATATTTGATATTTTTTAT
>JAHDGX010000070.1 GCA_020631575.1 Candidatus Altimarinota bacterium
TGATACTCCTCTCTATCTCGTAGATAATCATAATCATGTGATGTATTTTTGGTACTTGGCTCGGTCTCAGGGAATTATCACTGATGACACGCTTCTCTACCACATAGATGAGCATGCCGATACTCGTGACCCCTGAGAGCATCTCATGAAGCCCGATTCAGAGGATTTGCAAAAAATTTTTGAGTATACCAACTTTACTCTCAATGTAGGGAATTATATTATTCCAGCAGAGAGAGAGTGACTTTTATGAGAGACTATTCAAATCAGAGGAGAAGACGCGCTCGAAAAGTATCAGTCTTGAGAGTTTAAGAGCTATGAAGAGACAGGAAGATCGATAATACTTAATTTAGATCTAGACTTCTTTGAACCAGAGCTTGATTTTATTGATTATAATCTCAAAAAACAGGTCATTCTTGATATAGCAAAAAAAGCTAACCTTGTAACTGTCTGCACAAGCCCATATTTTATTGATCAAAAGAGAGCTTTAAAAGTTTTCAAAGATATTTTTGATAAATAATATATATTATCTATAATTAACTTAATTTGCTAATAATATTACTCCCATATGGTTGAAGTTGCATTTCATTCCTGTTTACATGTGCATGAGAAATGATTTGTTGAAGGGAAGAGGAAAAAAGTGAGAGAGTGCGTAGCAAGCTGCGTATTAAGAAAAGAATGATTAAATCCTCTCTGTGCTCATCCCACAGTATGAAATGTTCGAGAAAGAAGTTCTGCAATGGCATTAATAATAGCAGAAGTAAATGAAAAAAGCTCTGAAGCAGCTGATTTACTTTATGCTTATAAAAACCTTATTAAATTTTTGGATGATATATCATATTTTCTAAATACAGATGATTATTGTAGAGTTACATCATGAACAATCTCGTGAGATATTTTACTGAGTATAAAACAATGAGATAGATATAAAACTCTAGACATGATGCTTGACTTATGTGCGAAAGAAATACAAGAAATCACATTAATCGTAACTTCTACTAAATTTTGAAGGATAAAGTTAAATAAAGGACAAAAAAATAGAATACTACATTTAATAGGTAGTATTCAAGATAGAATAGAATATTGAATTAGAAAGATATGTCTTGAGAATAGTGTTGAATTAGTTGATGTAGAATCTAGAAAAGTTGCGTAATTACTCCTTTGGCATTACAGCTTCGATAGCACCAAACGTTGCATCTTTACCTGTGGGATGAGTATAATGTATTTGACAAATTTATATTATTGACTATATATTAAATAGATTAATAATGTTAATTGATATATATATGCTTGTTAACAAGATATTTCAGGGCTGGTCGTGAGAATCATGATTAGGAAAAGTATTGGCCTGAACAGTTGTACTACCCGCAAAGTGTGCACTAAAACCATTAGAACCATGAATCGTAAGGTATTGTGTAAAATGAAATACCTTTGACGATGGGTTTAGAGATTTAATAAAGGATAAAACCGTAGCACTCATCTGAAATTCACCAATACTAGATGGAGCATGACATGGACAAGATATAGATAGTCATGATGTAGTAATCAGAATGAATGGATGAGTTATTCAAGAAAGACTTTCCGAGCATGACACATGATTGAGAACTGATATATGGTCTAGTTGAGCAATTCATTCAGCTTCTAACCCTGAGGTAAAAAAGAGCTTAAAAAAAATTAAAAATGATCTCAAAGCAATTTTTATTGCACTTTCAGACGAACCAAGCATTGACGGGGAAGGAATAGCACGATTATATATAATGATGATGTTTGCTGGACAATCAGATGTATACTACCTTCCTCAAGTAGTACTTGATACTATAGCATCTTCTAATGATGGACCAAATGTAATACACCCTACAACGTGATATAGAATTTTCCAAAGCCTAATTGAAGCAAGTGATTTTTCTCAATTATCTCTCTACTGATTTAGCTTTTCATCAGATCATCGTATATTTGCACCAAATTTAAACTCACCTCATGATTTTTCAATCGAAAGAGAAGTAATTTGAAGACAAGTAGATGAAAGGGACAATATCACTATATATTCCTAATAATTACTCCTTTGGCATCACAGCTTCGATAGCACCAAATGTTGCATCTTTACCTGCCGGTATAAGCACAGTTACTGTATCACCGATTTCAGCTTTGAAGTGAGTCACAGCTGCTGTGAGTACATCGTATGATGCTCCATCAGAAACTACTTGATACTTTCACTTATCTTGAGTGAGGAGTCCTACCTTAGTATCTCTATCAATTTGTTTAATTTGCTTGTAGAGCATTTTTCCTGATCCATCGATAGTGAGCTTCATCCTATCTCATTGAACGAGTTTTGACTTACTTGCGTAATTTACAGGGACAAGGTATTTATTGTTATCAACTCCAAGCATATCTTCACCTGTAAAGACTCACTCAATAATCTTACTCTCACCACTTTCGTATTTTGAGAGCCCTTTAGTGTCTAGGTCGATGTTCGATGATAAGTCAATGTTTTCTTCTGAGAGAATTTCTCCGAGAAGTTTTTTTGCATTTTTAAGTGATTTTTCTGCAGTATCAATAAAGTCTCGTATTGCTGCAATTCGTTTTTTAGTCATGTGTTTGTATATGTATTTTTATAATCTGTTAGTATTTTACCGAAATCGGAGAGTTTTGTAAACTAATAGAGCTTTACTTTCTTTATAAATACCACTCTATAAACTTTGTTATTTCACTACTAAAGAATAATACTGCAAGGTATCCACTTGCGATAAACGGGCCAAAAGGTATTTGATGCTGAAAGTCAGATTTGAGTCCGTTTTTACACTTTGAGCGGATTATGAGTCAAATCCCCACTATACTTCAAACGAGATAACATATCATCCATGCAGGAAATGCAAAGCTAACTCATACGAGTAATCAAATGAGTATCGCGATTCGAAGATCTCCAGCTCACATAGCTCTTCATCATGAGAGAACTATTTGCAGAAAGAAACTTATAAATATTCCAAGCGCTGCAATTGTTCCAGAAATAAGTGCTGAGAACTCTAGAGGATTTCATGAATAAAATTTGTATGTAGAAAATAGAATAAAATATGCAGCAAGAGCTCAGATGCAGCACATGATTATTACGACATCCCAGATTTCTTTTAATCATGCAAGCATAATGGTATAGAGTAGTAGGATAATTCCAAGTGATAAAATAAGAGTTACACTTTCCAGTCATCACACAGGAAGATAGGGTATAATAGCAAGTCAGTATCATTGAAGTATAAGAGCTCAGAGAGTAAGTATATTAGCTCACACAAGTACACTTTCAGGTATCTCTAAGTATAAAATATCGTAAAATACGTATATAATTGTGAGAAACATAATCATACTAAAGAATATGAGACGAGACCATTCGAGCAGATTTCAAGAAAATATAAGATTAGGATCAATAAGAAATACTCATACTCAGAGAAAAAGTATTCCTGTGCATATTTCTAGTATGGGGTAGATTCCTGAAATTTTTTGCTTACATCATTTACATTTTCCTCACTGAAAGAGCCAGGAAAATATAGGAATAAGCTCAAGAGCTGATAAATCTCTCTCGCAGCTCTTACAATGACTCCGACCATTTACTATCCCTCCTTCACCACTTTTAATTCGGTAAATAAGCACAGAAGCAAAACTCCCGAACATGGTTCAGAATATGAAGAGGAAGATATAGA
>JAHDGX010000013.1 GCA_020631575.1 Candidatus Altimarinota bacterium
TGATAGATATACAATCACAAATACGTAAAAAAGTCTGACTAGGGACTTTATTTGTAAAGTGATACATAACATGAGATAATTTTGAGATATATAAAGAACTCTATGAAAGGTACCAATATCTCATGGGGTGATATGAAGGAAAAAAGAACAATACCCAAGATTTTTCTACTAGTTTTATAAACCTTATTGATGATTTTAAAGAGAATTGATATGATAAATCATTCCCTATTGTAGTAAGTAGAGAAGGAATTCCTATAGATGGTCACCACCGTGTCGCTTGCTGCTTATATTTTGATTCTATTCCTACATATTCGATTAATCCTAAGGTCTCTATTAAAAACTATAACTGATTATCTTGGATACTTAATAACCCTTTTGTGTATTATAGTTATTCGGACTATGAAAAAATTCTTATTTTAAAAGAGTATTGTAAATACAACAAGATTTACTATTATGATAGTATCTGATTTGATGGTAAAAATACAGATATATTGTGAAAATTTAGTGTTAACTACAAAGGAAATAAAAGCACTTTTATTTTCACTCAGTCACAATGAAATAATAATAAACAGTCGCGTTTAATGGATAAATTGATCCATGAGAAAATAAACATACATGATATATATGAGACTCCTTATATACCCAGAAGCATAATTATGCATTTCTACCACTTTCGTAACCGTTTACAAAGAAAAATATTCGAATTTATAAAAAAATATACAAATGAAAAATAAAGTAACTTATATATCATCTCCAGGAGCCTTTCTTGATACAGTCTCGAAAAAAATCAAACAAACCGATATCGTTTTAGATGTGGGGTCTGGTATAAATCCTCAAAAATATATTAAGCCTGTAGTACATATTTGTGCTGAACCATATGAGCAATACGCAGATCATCTTATTTCAAAAGTAGGGAATAAAAATAGATTTTTTATTGTCTTAAAACAAAAGTGGGATGAAGTAGTAAAAACGATACCAAAAAACTGAGTTGATACCCTTATTACACTAGATGTTATTGAACATATAGAAAAGAAAGAATGAGTACAATTACTCAAAGATTCAATCAAAATTGTGAGAAAGCAAGTAGTAATATTTAC
Organism: Candidatus Altimarinota bacterium; assembly: GCA_020631575.1. GTDB lineage: Bacteria > Patescibacteriota > Gracilibacteria > BD1-5 > UBA6164 > JAACSU01. The sequence continues at coordinate 1,098 of JAHDGX010000013.1, forward strand.
TCCCTATGGCTTCATGCCACAAGAAGTCCCAGAATGAATGAAAGATGCTTGGTGACTAGATTGAGCTGAGTGGCAAAAACATAAATCATGATGGACTGAAAAAGATTTTTGAAAATGATGGGATGTTTATATATGTAGAGAATTCCATTTTTACGATGCAATCACTAAAGAAAAATTTAAAACCCCATACTGAGCTCTATTTGCAATATACAACAAAGACATAAGCTCTAAGAAGAATTTATACTCTATTATGAGGTCTATTTATAGTTTTATTACACTCAAAATATTATTTTATATCGGTATTAATAAAGTAACGCACAATACCCGTTTAAAACTTTTTTATAATAAATATATAAAAAAATACTATAATTTTTTCTCTTCTTAATCGTACACAATTGTGTCTAAAAAAAATATACTCCACATAGTTTATCAAACAAAAGTAATAGGTTGAGTAGAAAGATTTATTGAATCCTTGCTCTGAAACTCAATCAAGGGTGAAAGAGTGTTGAAACTACACAACAGTAAAGATGTAATCAATATATCAAATAGCATAGACAGTCTCAACGAAACAAATAAATCTTACAATCCCCTTCTATTGATATATTTTACTATCAAGAGATGATATTTATATAAAAAATATTGTAAGAAAAATAATATCCATATCTGCTTCTCTCATTGAGATAGTTTAAATCTATCGGCTATAATATCAAAATTATTATTCAGAAATAAAAGTAAAATTATCATTTTTTTACATAACTCTTTATCATTTTATGATAATTTTGGGTCTAGTTTTTACAAACATCTATTTACTTATTTTTATCCAAAAGCAGATAAAATCATTACAATATCTGCAGAAATGCAGGAGGAACTAAAGAAATCATGATACACAAATACTCATCTATTGTATAATCCAATCGACTTAAAATATATTAAAAAAGCTCAAAAGGAAGAAATTTCAGAATATAAAAATTTATTCTCAAATGGAAAGTATACATTTATAACCATTTGACGACTTGAAAAAGTAAAAAATATTCCTTTCCTGATAAATTGCTTTAAAAAACATAATTCCATAGAAAGGAAATCTCAGTTTGTAGTAATATGAGATGGAGACCTTTCTTCTACTCTAAAACAAGAAGCTTGAGAAGGAAATAATATTCATTTTATACCTTTTCAAAAAAATATATATAAATATCTAAACGCTGCAGATTCTTTTATATTTTCTAGTTTCAATGAATGATTTGGAAGAGTACTTATAGAGTCACTTGCTTGCAGCACTCCCATACTATCTCACGATTTTAAATATGGAGGAAGAGAAATATTAAGAGAATCTAATAATTGGGAAGCCTGTAAAAAAATAGAAATACATCAAAACGGTATACTAACTCCCTACTTGGATGAAATGACTTTTGTAAAAGCTATGTGAGTTATACAAAAAACTAGATTTGATAAAAAACAAATACAGAATAATATCAAAAAATACTCAATAGATAATAGCTTACTATCATATAATAAAATAATACATGAAGTTTCACCCTAAGGTATCAATTATAATCCCAGTGTATAACTGAAGTGATTTTGTATGAGAGGCTATAGACAGTGCGCTTGCACAAGATTATGATAATATTGAAATAATAGTTATAAACGATGGTTCAAATGACAACTGAGCAACCGAATCCATAGTAAAATCATATTGAAATGAGATACAATATATAAAAAAAGAAAATGGGGGTGTCGCTACTGCATTAAACCTAGGAATAGAGTCTATGACTGGAGAGTATTTTTCATGGCTCTCACATGATGATCTTTATATAAGTAATAAAGTCTCATCACAAGTTGAGCTTCTTGCTCAGCTTGAGGATAAAGAAAATACTATTCTTTTTTCTAATTATGTATTTATAAATGAACACTGAACGGAAATCAATAAGATAGAGATACACTACCCCCCTGAAAAGCTTTTATACAAACTCCTGATAAACTCTTTTTTAAATTGATGTACATTACTTATACCTAAAAAAGCTTTTACTAAAGTATGAGTTTTTGAAGATGAACTACAAACTACTCAAGACTATCACTTATGGTTTAGAATGATGAAAGAGTATAAATTTTTAAATACTCCAGAGTTCTTAGTAAAAAGTCGACAACACTCATGACAAGATAGTAAAAAGAAACTCTTCATTGCAATGAAAGAAAGAAAATACTTAGAAAAATTTATACTTTGAGAATTCACTCCTGCAGAATTAAAAAAAAGCGCAAATAGTAAATTACCAGATTTTCTATTTATGTTTATCACAAAGTGTAAGTTAGAGAAATATAGAATCCTTTGATTTTTATATTTCATAGCACAAAAGCTTCATATAGATATTTTTCTCGCAACAATATATAGAAAAATATTTAAGTATTAGTATCTTCGTATAACATATGCTAGACAAAGTGTGATTCTTATCAATTCTTAGAGTGTCTATAATAGATATAATGGTATTTTTCGTAATTATATTCCTGTCTATAATAAAATAGACATGGAAATATTTACCTTAAAATAGGGAAAAATTACTGTCTATAATAAAAATTCGCTCAATTCTATCCAAAACTCTATATCTCCATCCTCTCCTCTCATATTTTCATTTTTTCATTGTTGACAGAGAAATTCTTCGATTTTAGACTTATCAAATCATCAGGAAACAAGGTTTTTGATAAGTTTTTTTCTTGGAGAGCTAAATCATACTTTAATCAATTCTAAGAATTTTGCATCATCAACATTATCATATTTATCATGTAGCATAAATTTTAAAACAGATGACTCTATTTTAGGTGCTGGAATAAAATTTTCTTTTCATACAAATATCTCATCACATGCGTTACACTTTTTTTCTATCATAAGTGATAAAACAGAGGATTTATTCTTTCATTTTCCAAGTATCTTATCTCCTACATCTTTTTGCATAAGAATAATCATGTATTCAGGCTTGTGACTTAGACTATAAAGAAAATGTCTAAGAATTGGTGATGTTATATAGTAAGGAATATTTGCTATAACACTATATTTTTTCCACTCAGGAGTAAAGTCTAATACATCACTGTTATGTATCTTGAAATCTATATCTCTCGTCTCAAGTTCTCAGAGTGTTACTCTATGCTCAAGAATCTCTATCATATCCCTGTCAAGTTCTACCAGATGCAGAGTATCTGGTTTTTGACACAACAACTTCTCTGTAAGAGCTCCATATCATGGCCCCACTTCTACAATATTTTTTCCTGAGACTTCTATAAGCTTAGATATATCGCTCGTGATACTTTCGTTTATCAAAAAATTCTGACCAAGTGATTTCTTAGCCAGTATCTTATATCTCTTTATGATTTGTTCGCTCATAGGTATGAAAAAAACTATACATAAAAAGTGTATAGTTTTTTAGTAGATTACAAGTTCTAATTGTAATCCAGACTAATAGTAAAATCCAGTAGTGACTGATAATCTCCAGCTGAATAATTATGAATATCATCAAGTAGAGCTGAATATTTTAAATCTACGCTGTAGGTGTGTTTTTCTCCTGCGAGATTAAGATTCCTACTTCTACTTAAAACAGTATTTCAAGATCAAAAAGCATTTGGAGCAGTAAATGGAGTATCGTCATATCAGACTCCAAAACTTCCATTCCAATCAGGAATAGTTTCAAGGCTCTTTGAGAGCAGACTCTGCTGCAGCATCTCTACATTAAAAGCAACTCATATAGTTCTTACAGTTACTGTAAGAGTATCTGTGCTCGTAGTAAGTCATCACGTTGAGCTTAATTGCCCTATATCTACCTCACTTCGAGAAAGGGTAAATTCAATTTCATCAACATAAAATTCATGAAATATGTTAGAACTATTTCCTGCATTATCTGAAATTTGAAATACCATCCTGTATCTTCAATATGGTAAATCACTAAGATCATAACTTGCTCAAGTAGAACTAATAGAATCAAGAGATAGCTTTGTCGGAGCGACATCTACTCACCAAGTAGTTCCATCTCATCTCTGAAGTACTACTTCAGCACTAGACTGGTCTATACCAGAAAGATTATCATTAAAAGTATAGTCAATTTTTGCATTTCAAATCGGGAGTAAAGATCCACTTGCAAGTGATACACTACTTATAACGGGATCTACACCATCACTCGTATCTATCTTTGCAAACGCAGAATATTCTATTTCATCATTATTTTGAGTCACAACTCGGAAACAATACTGATCCCCTGCTCAGATATTTTTCATGATTGAAAAATCCCATTCTCCCCATTCTCATACCGGAATAGTATTTGGGTTTGTAACGGTAGGAAGCGATTCACTATAACTTTGCAGGTTATGCCCACCTCAAAATAAAAGTGAATTAGCAAGAGTTGCTCCATCTGTCACTCATGGATTATCAAAATGAATCCAATCTCCTCCTCATCATGGGGCTCATACGTCACTCCAAGTAGCTATACTTTCACATACTCATCCAGAACCATATTGCAGCTTTAATTGCAGTACTCCTACTGGCAACTCTGGAACAGCATTTTTCAGAAGCATTCTGAGACGTAGCTGATTATTTACAGGTATACTTGAGAGAGTTGTATTTTCAAGAGCTAGAGGAGTGAGTGGAGTATTTGCGTTATTATTTTCATACCAGCGATAATGAGTCTTATCTAAAAGGAATTCATCTGCAAAGATTCATTCTTCTATTGCAAGCCAACGAATATCATCTATAGCATGTGTATCACAATCATCATCATTATCAAGTTCACATGATCTAAACTGCATACTCGTTGTAGTCACAGATTGAATCTCGTCGATTTGAACATCTTGTCCTCCATTATTTGTGACGGTTTGAGATATACCAACAGGAGCATCTGAGAAGCTCGTAGAAAAAGAAGCTGTTGACCAGACATTTGATGGAGTAGTAGAGTTCCCTGTTCCAATATCCATATTTTTAAAAAATGGATTTTCGTTTGGATCTACAGCGATCCATCAAAAGGTCTCATTAGGATGAGCACCATTACAGCCATCTTGAGAGTTTTGCTGACATATACCACCCGTAAAATTTCAGGCAGTTGAATTACTAACTCTTGTCACAATAGGACTATCTCCATTGGTTGTCTGCACTGAAGTAAATACATATGGAGTCGAAGAAAAAGTCTCACTGTAACTTGTAGTAATAGATCAAGGCCCCGTATCAAATGACTGATTTGCAGTAAAAGTCCCTGCCTCTATACCATCAATACTACTCGTTTGACTCGCATCAACTACTATATATCAAATCGTTTCTGCAAGGTGTGTTTGACAGCCAACAGTATTTCATGCATTTGAATCACACAGACGAACCTCTGCTCCGGTACTGGTAACATTTCGAGCCTCAAACACAAGTGCCTCAGCTGGATCATTATGAGTATTAGTTCTCCCCACTATAACAGGAGTCGTATATGGTCATCCTACGAAATTGACTGTGGTCCATCCTCAATTAGCTGGAGCTTCTATTTTTCAAGCCTCTCACCATATATCATCCAGCACTACCGGAGTTGCTCACAGCTGAACTTTTGAGTAATTATTTACAGGAAGTCATGATCAGCTAGCTATGTCAAAAAGCCGAAAACAATAACTCTGGTTATCAAGAGCATAACTCGTAGCCTTAAAAGAAAACTCGTATTCTTTTTGAGAACTATCTACAAACACTCACGTTGAAGTAAGGATAGTCTGACCATCAGGATTATGATATCACTCACTTTGCAAATGAATATTTCACAGTGGATTTGAGAGTAACACTGTAGCTGAAGTTTCAGCGTTTGGAGAGATATGAGGACTATCTACCATTTCCCAAGCATCACCCGTATCTGATATACTCGTCCATGAAAGTCCACTATTACAACTTCATCATGTTTGAGCCCACTCAAGTTCAAAACGAGAAGCATTGTCATAAGATTCTCAAGATGTATTTTCTATTTTTGTCCTGAGTCTAATTGTCTGATTTTTTGATATATTAGAAATATCTGTGTTTTCAGCTGCAATCCATCCAGCATTCGTATCAAAATCACTACTATCATCACGAAATCTGTAGGTAGATTGTGATAAGTATCAATCACCTGCAAAGAGGCTTAAAAGATTGACTCACTGTATACCCATACGACCAGCAGCATATACTGCCTCTCCATTTGCAGCTTCATTTTGCTGTACAAGCTGAATAGTATCTCAAGCTCACACACCCTGAAGTATCACTCAGGCTGATGAAGCTGATGAATTTGTAATACCATCCCCATCATTTGAATGCCTATTGTATGATCCAGAGGTTCAATATTCTATATCTACTCCATCTACTCTCCATCTGAGGTAGGGATTTTCTCGAGACGCGTTTGAAGTTCCCGTTCTTGTATTATACACAGAGTGAAGCATCAAATAATCTCAAGCAGACTGAGCATCAATTTCAGATATAGCTCCAGCGTCATGTACGAGAGAGCTTCACTGTTCAATCGTTGTATCAAAAGTGAGTGGAGTAGCTGTATTTGATATATCTTGTCCTCCTCCAGCTTCTCATACCCTCACATAGTCTGCACTGTCTGGAAGTTTCGTGATAGTAAGTCCTGATTTACTTGGAACGGTATTGTTAGTAGTTCCTACCAGAGTAGACTCTCTTCGAACTTGTAAGTTAAGTACCTGATTTATAGAGTTTGTCTCGATGATTCATACATATGAAGATATCCCTGTAAAACTTCCCTCTTGCGCTCTGGCATAAGCTGTAGATCTTGTAGCATCAATCTCTGTTCCATCAAGAATGAGCCTCACTTCATTATTTGTTCTATCAGTTCCTGTAACAACAGTTCAAAGATTATACGTCACTAAATACTTTCAAGCTGCCAAGAGTGTTACATCATTTCCAGAGACGCTAAATGATCACGCATCTACTTCATCGTTTATTGATAAATTTACGTCCTCCCAAGTAGTAGTGATAGCTTGAGCTGCTGATTGTCTCACTCGAGCATAATCCCAGGCATCATCGAGCTTGAGGATATTTATCCCTGATCTATTCGAGCTTCGGACAACTCATGAGGTATTTGTATTTGTTCTTTGAATTTGAACTTCTATATCATCTCATGCACTCAGATCAAGAACTGCTGCTGACTCAGCATATCACTCGAAATCTCCATCAGCACGACGAATATAACTACTCGCATATCCATATGGTGTATTTGTGGCTCCATTTATTCGTAGCCAAGACTGCAATTCAGATCTATTTGATCAACCAGTGCTTTGAACTGGAACTGAGTACATAACAAGATAATGCCCTCACACTTGAGCTTCAAAACTATCATTTGTTCCAGAAATAGGAATCTCACTATTCACAGCTACTGGAGTATCCCATGAGAGCGTTTGAGCTGTAGTAGTAATAGCTTCTCCTCAGGCTGCATCGCGGTGTACTGAAAATATTGGAAGCGTTGGAGACTGAGCCGTAGCAAGAGAATAGTTAAATATACTTGTAAAAAATGGAAGCAGTGAAAATACTCCTGATAAATGAATTATCAGAGTGATGATCAGGCTACGTATAAAAACTTGTCTCAAGATTGTATAACTTATATATTTTAGGGTATCATATATCTTTATTTTTGAGGAGAAGTGAGTATTGATTATTATAAATTTCAATTTTAAATATATTCTTTAAAAATATTTATAAATAAAAATATAAAATAGTCTTATATAAAATTAACTTATTACAAAATAAATTGTGTTTTGTAAAGGTTTTTTTCCTCTCTAAATGACATAAAATATATTTCCCTATAGCGGTATGTGCTAAAATTTATTTATAGTTATATATAACATATTAAGCGCAAGAGTGAAGAAAGCTTTTATATACATCCTACTTTCGAGTCATATATTCTTTTCTGGAAATATATGAATTGTTTTAGAGAATTATTTTTCAATTGCAACTGCAGCAACTACTACTCTTTCTTATGCTGGAACAGCTACGGACTTATGAGATAGTACGCAATCATGGATAACACCAATAAATGCCGTAGGTGACATAACTCTCACTTCTGCAAATATGGATATTGCAGATAGAGATATTAATACAAATACTCTATCACTTACCAATTTTGATCTTGCAGCAGCATGATTACCATCATGAGTTACAATAAACGGAATTCAAGTTGAGGTTGAGTGGGAGGTAGAGAGCAATAGAGTACAGGACTCAAGAGTACAGTTAACAAAAGATGGAACCACATGAATTTGAAATAATTATGCCAACATTAGTGCTGGTCCAACTACAAAAGCTTTTACTACCTATGGTTGATTAACAGACTTATGGGGTACAACATGGACGGCAGCTGATCTTTTATCATCTAATTTTTGAGTACACCTACAATATGTAAATACAAGAAATCGAGATAGAATTGTTGATGTGTATAGAGTAAGAATTACAGTTGATTATAGTGTTCCTAACTCTATTCCAACAGATATTAGTTTATCTAGTAATACAATCAATGAAGGCCTTCCTATTGGGACAAATATTTGAACACTTACTACAACAGATGCTGATATATGAGACTCACACACCTATAGTCTCGAATGTAGCATTCCAGGGACTGATGATGCAAGCTTTACTATTTCTACTAATAATTTAAATTCAAACGAAATATATAACTTCGATACTAAATCCAGCTATAGTATATGTATAAGAACAAATGATGGTAATTGAGGGGTTTTTGATAAAAATTTCACTATTCTTATCAACGATATTACGCTTCCCTCACCAGGTTGAGTTGACACAAATCTCGCTCTCTGGCTCAAAGCAGATAAAGGGACAAGCACAACTACTGACTGAGCATGACTCGCAACATGGAGTGATCAATCGTGAAATAATATGGACGCAACCGCTGTAGATGCTCCTATATATAGAAATAATACTAATAATCAGCTTAATTATAATCCAGTTATAGACTTTAATGGTACCAGTGATTATATGAGAAATCTAACGAATGGAGCTCACTCTGATTCTTACTATCTTGTAATTGTACCTGATGTCGATATAGAATGAACTTCTAGTCAATGAGTTCCTTTTAGTTTCGATTGTGAGAGTTGAACACTATCTACATGATGACCGTGTGGACTTCCATTTGGAGGTATAGCACTATGAGCTTTTACACTCACTATTCCAGATGAAGTTATAACACATGCTATTGGTTCATCTGCAAACTATAGATCATCTAAAACAGCAGTTATTACCTATCCTGCATGAAAACCACTTCTTATAGGGGTAAATGATAACTCTGCTTCTGGTATTACTAATATATATGAAAAATGAGAACAAATAGATAACGCTACAAGAAATACATATCAAACCCTTGAAGATGCGGATTACTGACTCTGAAGATCTATGGACGATGCAAATCCTTTTTATTATGATGGTAAAATTGCTGAGGTAATAAACTATAACTGAGGACTTAGTACTCTAGAAAGACAAAAAATAGAGTCATACCTCGCTATAAAATATGGTATTACTCTTAATTCATGAACTCAAGATTATATAAGTTCTGATGGAAATATTACTTTCTGGTCGACTTCGACAAATACTTGATACAATAATGATATTTTTTGAATCGGTCGAGATGATAATCAAGAACTTTGACATATTGAATCAAAATCAATAAATGATTGAGCAATAGTTACTATACAAGCTGTATGAGAAGGAACAAACTTATCTAACAGCTTTGTAGATATTTCTAACAATGAATTCTTCATGTCATGAGATAATGCATGATGAAATACCTGGACTGCTATTGACGCTCCTGCAAGCTTTAACATATTATCAAAACAATGGAAAGCACAAGAAAATGGTGACGTTGGAGATGTTAATTTTCGATTTGATGTAGATGATACTGATTTTGATGTACCAGCATTAAGTTTATGAACAAACTACTTTTTTGTTTTTGATAGCGATGGAGATGGAAATCTTTCTGATGAAATACCAACTAGCATGACAAACACTACTGGATCTATTTGGGAATCTATTGATACTAACGTCCAAAACTGACAAATATATACTATAGCGACTCTTGCATCTGCAAATAGCATACCAACTGATATAATCCTCTCAAACAATACTATAAATGAAAATGTAATATCTGGGACAACACTTGGAATTCTCTCCACTACTGACTCTGATGTAGCTGATACCCATACTTACACTTTAGTATGAGGTGCTGGGGATGATGACAACAATAGATTTACTATTAGTGGTTCCGATTTAAATTTTAACCATTCACCTGATCATGAAATACAAGAGTCATATTCTGTACGTATTGAAACAAGTGATGGAAATTGATGAACTTTTCAAAAAATGTTTAGCATAACAATTAACGACCTCGGTGAAGCAATAACTTCTACAATAGACTTTGAGGATAGTGAAGATGATGATAAATATACCCTATGATCTGGTCAGTGGAATAATAATACAGTGAATCCTAATTCAGGAAGCAACGCTTTAGAAAGCGATAATCTTGGGTTAAATAACACTCAGTCTTGTTTTCAGGTAGAACATAATTCAGCAACTGATGGTTTTATAGAATTTGATTATAATGTTTCATCTCAAGCTGGAAGTGATGAACTTGTATTCTTAATAGATAATGTACAACAAGACCAGTGGTCAGGAACAATACCATATACTACCTATACATCATGAGTTCAATCTGCAGGGCCACATACCTATAAATGGTGTTATATAAAGGATGGTGCAGGAAGTGCTGGAACAGATAATGCCTATATTGATAATATTATTTTCACTAACGGAGCAAGTGACATTACAGCACCAAACATAACTACAACAAACTTTGCAAGTTGAGCCCTCTTACCATGAGGAAATCATAATATGAGCGTTAGTTATGCTGATGGAGAATCATGAATTAATACGGCATCAAGTATCGTTCAACTCTACAAATGGGATTGAGTAAGTTCATATGGTCCAAATATAGCCGGAACATGAATAACAGTAACCTCTACAACATCTACTACTACAAGCTTCTCTACAAATAACTTAGATTTCTGAAAATACCAATATAGGTTTAGTATTTCTGATAATGCTGGGAATCCTGTAGTCTACATACATGATTTTTATATTGATGAGCCTGAACTTACGGTAAGTACTGGTTCTATAGATACAGGAACCCTCTCTCCCCTCTCCAATACATTCTCAGATACAGTTACAGTAACAGTACGAACTGTAGGAGCAGCTTTTGATCTTACAATGGATAGATCATCACCACTCACGCAAGGTATAGAAGAAATTCCAAGCTTCTCTGGATCACTTTGATATGGATATCAACAAACACCATATGATGGAACAATACAAGCAATTAATACTTCCGAAAATATTGCGAGTGAAACTGAAAATATTAATACTAATGGTTTAAAAAATACATACACTTATGAAATTCAAATTGGAGCACTCATAGATATACAGCAAGCTGCTGGTGAATATATGGGGGGTCTAGATTTTAATATAAGTTTGACTTATTAATAATATTATTAATTAAAAATTAATTTCCTATTAAAAAACTTGTCTTTTGACAAGTCTTTTTTTTGACATGAAGTTAATAAGTATGCTATGATTATATCAGCTAGTAGAGTGCACTCTCTAATATTAGCCACATTTTATTTTTTTATAACTACTAAGTTATGACGAAAACACAAATACAAAAAGTTTTTGCTGCTATTGCTCTTTTTGCAATTGCTACAGCTAACTTTGGTGCTGTTCACGCAACACAAATTGGTACAGGTTCTGTAGTTGGAACAGGAGCATTTGATACAGCTATTAACTGGAACGATACTTTCACTGCAGGAAGTGCTTCTGGTTCAGTATCAAACATTAGAATTAAGGCAAGAGTAAATCCTACTCTTAACATGTCTATTTCTGCTGAGGAAATTGATCTTGGTACACTCGATGCTGGTGTCGCATCTACTGGAAGTCTTTTCCTAGAAATTGGTACAAATGCTAAATCAGGTGTATCAATTACTGCAAGAAGTCAAAGTGGTGGTCTTACTCAACTTGATGATCCTACCATTCAGATAAATGATTTAACTGCTGATGGTCTTGCTGAATCATATACTTGGGCATCTACTCCTAACGCTATTGATGATTCTAGTTCTGCTGCTTTTGCTGCAACTGGTCTTACAGCTCTAGAAGTAAATGATAACTCTACTGAACATACTGTATATTCTACTAATAAAGGTGAGGCAACAAACCTTGAAGATGATGTAGAATTTGTAGTATCTGCAACAGCAGCAGCTGAAACTCCAGCTGGTGACTATGAAGACTATGTTACATTTACAGTAACTGGTAACTTCTAGTTAATAGAAAATTAATATAGAAAAAAGTCTACTGACATGTCAGTAGACTTTTTTTATTTCTCATTTTTTTAGCTAATATAAGGCTATAATTTAATAAGTTACTACTCACGTATGAAGAAGATTATTTACTCTGTTTTTGTTTTGTTACTATCTCTTCTATTCTCTTGATATTCACACGCTGCGATAAACTATACTGTTACACCAATAAACTACGAATTGGAGCTTAATCCTGGCTGATCTATCACGCTTCCAGCAAGTATTAAAAATAATGGTGATACTACTGTAACTCTTCCTACGTGAGCTTCAGACTTTCAGGCAAATGGAACTGGTTGAGTTCCAAGCTTTGTAAGGAGGTCTGAGCTAGTATTTCCAGATCAACAGTTATCTAGTTGGATCACTATATCACAATCCAGCGTCACCATTGCTCCATGAGAAGAAGCTACAGTAGATTTTACTATAGATGTTCCTGCAAATGCAACTCCTGGATGACATTATGGAGCTGTATTTTTTAAAAATGATGGTTCAGAGACTAGTGCTGGTGGAACAATTGGGATAAATGTTGATTATGGTATATTAGTCCTAGTAAACGTCTCTGGAGATATAATAATTGACGCTGAAATATGAGATCCAAGTATATCATGATGAGGTACGTGAGATCATAGAAAACCACCAAAAGCTGAAACAGGATCATGAACTTGAGACTGAGATAGCACAAATGAAAGTGAAGACTGGTATATTTGAACTGATGAAGAGTGAAACCCTGTGTATGAATCTCCTGATAACTGTCCTCTATGAGATTTTACGGTAAGTAAATACGATGGTTCTTGCTTCATATCACCGGATCCTTCGGACTCTACTGACACTACCGGCAATAACGAACCTGTCTTGTTTAATGACGAATTTGAAGTTATATTTTCATTTCCAATAAAAAATAAATGAAATACTCATATCAAGCCTAACGGAAAAATAGTACTAAAAGATGAAGATGGAAATATTATAAAAGCTATTGGGAAAGAAGTAATAGCTAATGATAGATGAGCCATTATAGGAGAAAAAATTGTTGATTATATTCCCATCAACGACCAATGAGGAAATATACTTCCCCAAACTGAACGTGTTTTTGAATCTGAGTGGAAATGATTCCCTTATAAGGTTTTTGATGATGAAGGAAATCCTATTGTACAATACTGGTCTCCATCAGAGTACTACACACAAAAAAATAAAGATGAAGCTGGTTTTCTTATGTTTTGGGAAAGAGTATCAGAAAGTCGAACATATAAGACTATTACAGCCGAAATCGAAATGGTTTACTATGACGAACAATGAAACCCTATAGAGTTTAGTACAGCAAAAGAGTTTCCAGTTCAATATATAGAAAGAGTAGTGAGCCTAAATCCATACGTAATACTTGCTATAATACTACTCTCTACGAGCCTGCTCTTCTTCTACTTTGGAACAAGATGGTGGATACTGGTATGTAAAACAAAAGCATGTTGGTCTTGTGATGAAAAAATAAAATCTCACTGGAAAACTTGTCCTCATTGTGAAGCACTTCAGGACAAAAAAGCGCAAAAAGAGTTTGAAAAAAATAAGAAGGCTCAATCGAAAGTAGCAAAAAAGAAAGCAGTTCCAGCAAAAAGCAGAAAGGCTCCAGCGAGGACAAAAACTACAAAAAAGTAAAACCGATTACAAAAAAAACAGACCCCTGTCTGTTTTTTTTTGTAATCTTTATTGTTTTGGATTTGGTGTCCAATGAGTTATTCATCTTGCAAGCCTTCACATATGGCCAACTATATCTACCATAAGGGATATAAGACTATCAAACTTATCTCTTGTTTTTTGAACTATATCTTTCTTATATTGATCTCTGAGTACCTGAGCTTTATTAAGTTTTGTAGTATCATAGGCTACTTGAGCATATATATCAAGCTTGTTAGCTACAAGTGTGAGACATGCATCTGATACATCGGATCACTTGATTCTATTTCATGCTGCTGTAATTGCTATAGGAGAACTACAAGTAGCTCTTTTTTTCAAGATTCCCCCATTACATAGAGCTTTATATTGTTTATGATATACTCCTTCTGGGAGTAAATTTTTACTAATATCATCTATCACTCTATTTGTTTCTGTTGCTGCTTTTTCCTTGTCTTGACCTAATGAATCTAGAAAAGCCTCTACTTGATCATCTATTTTTTTGAATTCAACATCAAGGATAATCTGATCGAGTATATCTTCATCCCTATTTGATTGTAGACATATAAAGTCCTTAATCGATCTTGTTGATCCATTCTGATTTGCTACTTTACACTGTTCAAATTTTCCTGCATATTCGCATTCTAAGGCTCTCACTTCTCACAGAAAAGCTCACATGTATCATCAGATACATAATGCACTTACGGAGCTGAGTATGAGGGTCTTTTTCATGTTGATTACTTTTTTTCAAATAGAGATATGAGTTTCGCTGTAACCTTTCAGAAAACACTAATTCATTTCTTTGCATATCACTCGGATGCATCAGCAGCATTTGACCAAAACTTTCTTCCTTTCTTAGTTCGAGAAAGACCAAATATTGAGGCTGCAGCTCATCATATGATAATTCACGTAACGAGTTTATCTACGGTTCACATTCATTTTTTTACTGTCTTTTTGCTTCTTCTGAAAATCATACATATGATTTAAAAATAAATAATTACACTCTAATACTACGAGGCAATTCTATTAATCTTAATATTTTGACTGTCAAAGCGAATCTTTGGGATATGAATTACTAAGAGGTTATTTTCCATAACAGCTTTTACGCTTGAAAAATCCATATTTTCAGGGAGTATAACATTTCTGAGAAATTTTCCCCAAAAACATTCTTCATTTTTCACCTGCATCTCTGGATCATAAAACTCTTTTGGTTTATTTCTTACTCCCGAAATAGTAAGAGTTGACTCATGTACAGAAATATCTATGTCATGCAGTTCGACTCCTGCAACTGGTGCAAGTATATAAACGCTCTCATGGTTTTCGAGTATATCAAGAGCAATCTGCCCAACTTGTTCATTTTCTGCTTGATTTGATATGTCTTGGGAGCCTGATTCTACATCTACATGTATAGAGTCTGTTTTTGTCTCATCATCATTACTTCAAAATAGTTTTACCATATATATGATTTATCTATGTATTTTACGTATAAATAGTAGTTTTTTTTGCGAGAAATACAATCTTTTTATACCTCAATCTCTCCATTTATTACGGCTTCCATATCTGGATATAACGGAGCTATAAACTTCTCATTTTGTCCATATAGATCAATATGAAATTCACGTGCATGAAGCATCTGTCTGTGGATTTGATACAAAGTAGCTACTCGTTTATTGATTTTAGAATTCCCATATACACTGTCTCAAAGTATTGGGTATCAAATACTTGCAAGGTGCACCCTAATTTGATGCGTTCTTCATGTCTCTAGGTCAACTTTTATAACAGAATACTCATTGTCTATATATCCTAGTACTTCTCCATGTGTGATAGCATTTTTAGGATTAAGTGGATTACTTACTGTCATTTTAATTTTATCTGATGGATGCCTTCCAATATCTGATTTGATTGTAAACTTTTGCTGAGTGATGACTCATGCCACAATTGCTATATAATACTTCTTTACTTCCCTAGCCTTGATCTTCGCAGAGATTTCTTTCATGTAAGTATCATTTTTAGCTGTGATGATTACTCACGTTGTATCACGATCCAATCTGTGAACAATTCATGGTCTCTGCTCTCATGATATCACTGGTAAAGACTCTCTACAATGGTGAAGTAGAGCATTTACCATTGTGCCTCTTTTTCCCTCTATTCCAGGGGTTGGATGTACATTGATTCATGGAGCCTTATTTATAACGCAGATATTTTTATCTTCATATATAACATCAAGTGGTATAGCCTCTGGAAGTATCTGGGTAGAAGTAATAATTTCTTCTATGTATATTTCATCATGGAGCTCTAATTTCGTATTTTTCTTGATTGTATGTTCATTAACTCTCACACAACCTGAATCTATAAGTTTCTGGATATAGCTCCGAGAAAGTTCTGGAAAAATACTTGCAAGATACATATCTATTCTCTGCTTCTTCTCTATATTTACACAAAAATTATACTTCATTTTCTAAAAATTTTTTTATATTATTACACACCATATAATCATGAGAAAACATTTTTAGCTTCCATAGTTCTTCAAAGCTAAAGAAACTTCCTGAATCCCCCTCTTGCACTTTTATCTTTTCTTTAAAATTATGGTATTTTTTACAGATAAATATATGACTCAAATAGTCAGATTCTCACACTACAAGATTACGAAACTCTCAAGTGTATATAATATCATCTGCTGACAGTTCAATACTAAGCTCTTCTTTTACTTCCCGGAGACATCAAGTCATAAAGTCTTCTCTATCTTCTAAATGTCCTCCAAAAAAAGACCACTCTTCTCAAAACTTAGAGTAATTTCACCTTTCTTGGAGAAATATTTTTCAATCTTCAACAAAAGTAAACATCGCAACTCTTCAAACTCTCATAATAATAGAAAATACCCTGCAGGTGCAGGATATTTTTATAGTTTTAGATTATAAACCAAGTGATTTTTTTATCTCTTCTTCCTTTGCTTTATCCTCATCTTTTTTACCTTGGTTCTCTAGTTCTGCTCTGTAAAGATCTCAGAGGTGAACCCACTCTGTTTGCTGCTTAGTAAGAAGCTTTTTGATATCTTCTGGATGATCCTTAGCAAGTTCTCGAAATTTTTCTCTTTCCTCCGTAAAAACCTTTGTTAGTTCGTCAAATTGAAACTGAGAAAGTGTTGGTACAGCGTCTACTACTCTCTTCTTCTCCATGGTATTGAGAGAGAGTGAATGCTTAAGAAGATCCATAAATACCTCTGGTTCTACTTGAACGGCTTGAGAATGAAGCTTAATAAGGTCTAGAACTATAGCATCAACCTGTTGCTCTGTAATTGGATCAGCAGCCATATATATTTGATTAATATGATATTTGCGTAAAATTATATAGATATTTTACATGGATACAATTTTTTTTAGGGATTTATGAGTATTTTTAAAACGCATGGCATTGTGCTCAAACAAGGGAAATATTCAGAAAAAGAGCTCTATTATAAGATTCTCTTTCGAGATTATGGAATTCTCACTGTTACAAAGCGCAAAAAATCTCGTGAAAAGCCGATTGATACATGATATTTTGTGAGCTGTGAGATTATTACGCATGCAAGTAAGTCAGTACATACTATTGGAAACATCAAAATAAATAGCTACTTTCAAGCATGATGAAAAAAATACAGTGAGATTGAATTATTTTTGAAAATACTTTCTGAAGTTCATAGTCAAATACCCGAGGGATCACCCCATTATGAAATATACGATATACTTTCATACTACATCGAAGAATCATCGAGCCTGAGTTACTATAAATTAATCCTTGTAGGATTAAAAATAAAATGCTGCCTGGGAAGCCTCTGAGAATCTCACCCAAATGAGACTATCATGAAAATACTAAAGTTTATTCATGCAAATAAATATAGTGATATTCTTCGCTTATGAGCCATTTCAGATGATCTTATAAAAGACTTAGAACAACTGTTCTAAGTCTTTGTTCTAATACCCAATATTATCACGGATTTGTTCCAAAAGCTGTTTGTCCGTGTCTGATATACTCTTAGGCATTTTTGCAACAGCTTTTATTATGAGGTTTCCCTTCTTTGATCACTCAGATTTTCCATACTCTTTTACTCGAAACTTAGCTCCGGACTTTGTGCCAACTGGGATAGTAAGCTTCGCTTTTTGACCATATACTCCAGAAACCTCGATTTTACAACCAAGTATCATATCAAATACGGGTATCTCATATGTTTTCTCAAAATCAAGAGTCTCAGGCTTTGGAGCTTCTCTTCTGGTATCGTATTGAGTTGAACTTCGAGTCCTTCCCTGTCATCACATACCTCAAAATATATCAGAGAAATCAAACTCTACATTTTGTCCACGACCTCATCACCCTCAAAACATCTCTTCAAATCATGAAAAACCTCATCATGATGATCAAAATGGATTTCATCCTCCAAAAGGATTTCATGTTGCTCATCCTGCAGATCAAAATGTATCATACTGTTTTCGCTTTCATTCATCTGAGAGGGTTTGGTAGGCTTCATTTACCTGTTTAAACTTTTTTTCAGCCGTAGCATCTCATTTATTTTTATCAGGATGATACTTCATTGCTTGCTTTCTATAGGCTTTCTTTATCTCATCTGCTGATGCTGATTTACTTACCCCCAAAGTATCATATGGATTTTCTAACATAGTTTATTTGACTTTTAATTATTTTTATATATAAATATATTTATATTATTTCTTACTTACACATTATGAGAAAAATACTCAGTCTAATTATAATGAGCATAGTCATGTTTTCAAGCAGTTTTTCTATGAATGCACATGCAACTATAATAGAACAAATGTTTGATCTGAATACTTGAGTAGAGGAATATAATCTTAATATCTCATCTCTCGAATATAATAGTTTCTCAAATCCTGCGGTTCAAAAAACATATGATAAATTTATTATTCTTGATAAAGATCTTAAAAAAGCCTTTATGACAGAATATAGATCAGGAAAAATTAGTTATTATGAGATGCAAGACCTTATAACAGCGTATAATAACTTCGTGTACTACACATCAAAAACATTCTCCTATATCTCATTTGAAGAAAGAGGGTATAGAGGAAAAGAAACTCAAAATGCCATCAACAACAGCTACTCTCAAATGCGTCAAAACTACGCAAAAGTAAGACATATACTGAGTAAATAATGGAAAACTGGGCTAAATGGACATGAACTGAACTTTACAGAGACTATGTGCTACCTACAAATAAATGATCTAAAAATGTTTTAATTGCTTCTTTATTAGGTAAGAAACGAGTAGCTGAAGTCCTAAGATGAAAAACTAGAAAAGAAATCGAAGAATATTGTAAAGACAAGTTAGGTCTTTCAAAATCATTTGCTCTCTGTCACGGTTTAATATTCTTTTATTTTCTTTATTCTGATATCGAAAATTGAGACTGAATTAGTATCTCTACACAAATTATAAATATATTATGTAATCTTTATCCTGTATTAGTTCAAATCGATAAACACCAAAGAGTAGGAAATATTTTGAGACAAATAAATAAATCTAAATAAAAAAGAAGCGTAATGCTTCTTTTTTATTTTTCCAAATTATACTCAGCTTTTTCTCTATCACTCATGACTCATTTACCTGAAAATGTTACGACTCTGCGTTTCATATGATTTACGATATTTTTATCGTGTGTTGCTATAATGACAGTTTTACCATCTTTGTTGAGGTCTTCAAATATTTCCATGATTTCCCCTGCAGTCACAGGGTCAAGGTTACCTGTTGGTTCATCTCAGATGATAATACTGGGGTCATGAACAAGAGCTCTTGCTATAGATACCCTTTGCTTCTCTCACCCTGAAAGTTCTTGCACAGAAGTATCTTTTTTCATGAGGAGTTTTACTTGTTCAAGTGCTTGAGGCACTTTTTTCTGAATTTGCTTATCTTTATATCCACAAACTTCCATTGCAAAAGCAACATTTTCATAGACTGTTTTTGATTCCATGAGTTTATAATCTTGAAAAATAACTCATATAGATTTTCTATAATCAAGGAGTAATCTTTCTGTAAGATTTCTATATAGAAACCCCCCATTATCAAGAACTATATCTCACCTCTCTGGTTTAAAATCACCTATAAGAGATCGAATAAGAGTTGTTTTTCAAGATCAAGAATACCCAATAAAAAACACAAACTCTCCAGGTTTGATTTCTAAATTAATATCTCTGAGTACTACTTTATTTTTAAAACTCAGAGTGAGTTTATCTATTTTCATGAAAAATATTTAATTGTGCGCATAACATAAGCATATTAAGAACAAGCAAAAGAGCAAGGAAACTATTTTCCTTGCTCTTGCTCTTTCTCTTTCTTCTTTTCCTGCATACGTTCTTGCTGTTTTTGATACTTTTCCTCTTCTTTTTTTTGTTTAAATTCTTCTTTCTTTTTTTCCCACTCTTCTTCTTGTTTTTCTATTTCTTGCATAGATTTATTTATCTTTTCTTCTACTATAGAACGCTTCTTACAGTACCTCTCACGAGAAACTTGCAGGATTTTTTGATATCTGTCCGCAAACTCTTCTTCATCTTTTGGATATGGTGGAAATGTTGCTGCAGAAAATATAGGAGATGGCATACCATCTATAAGCTGCTTGAGATAAATCGTATACTTCTTTTGGTTCATAAGATCCTCCTCTTCTATATCACCTGAAAATGCTTCTGCAAGAATCTTTGAATCATTATGCCCAACTTGAAATGAAACGAGAGTTCCCACATTTCAAAACACTGCTCCTCTCACTTCTTCAGTCATTTGGTCTATATACTGATTTGCCATAACGAGATTGAGTTTATATTTACGTGCTTCTGAAAGAATGGTAGAGAAACTATCTGTTGCAAAGTTTTGAAACTCATCAACATAGAGATAAAAATCTTCTCTCTCTGATTCTGGAATATCTGCTCGACTCATCGCATCAAGCTGAAACTTTGTAACCATCATCGCACC
>JAHDGX010000014.1:0-6613 GCA_020631575.1 Candidatus Altimarinota bacterium
TTATCTACCTCAACGAAGATCTCGAAGGAAGATCTGGTCTCTCAAAAGGTGATAAACTCATTGCTGGAAGTGATTTAATGAAGTAAAAATATTCTCTAATAAAAAAGACTGATCTCAATCAGTCTTTTTTATTTTTTAATTATGAGGTTAAAGCTCTATGATTTAGATTCTGGATCCCCTTTCATACAACAGTAAAATCTACTCATCTATCTGATATTTGGTATGCATTACAGTTTTGTCCATCGGCTTGAAGATCAGCACATAAGTAAATTCCATCCTCTAATCATAATACACCTTTAAAGAAAGCAGCTTGGAGCTCAGGAGATTTAATTTTAATTTCTTTTAGCCAGTCTAGTACATGAATAAAATCCGTTGATGTTACTAGTGAATAATCTAATCAATTAAAGGACATAATTGAAGTCCATGATTTACTTTGAAGTTCTTCAGGTAAAATTAACGGAAAAATTGCTTTAGTTTGTCATTTTAATTCGATTGTAATACAACGTCTATCTTTGTCAAAAGTATAACCACAATTATTTACGAAATCAAGAGGCATACCTCAAAACATCTGTTCACATTTTTTCCCAAATCTTTGTAACTTTTGTTCAAAAGAGAGCTTTCTAGTCGATGCCGTGAGTTCAACTCAATCGTTAACAGCTTCAATTGTATCATCCATAACTCAAATCACATCTTTATTTAATTCTTTTTCTTGAGCTATTTCAGCCTGAGCCTTTACAATTTGAAACAAGAGGTATGTCCTAGGTTCTTCTGGTAATTCTGATATTTCTAATATTAAATCTGTGTTTAACATTAAATTTATATCTCATGAATCTATAAAAGCCTTTATAAATTTATCACATACTGACACATATGGTCTCTCATTTCAAAGGTTCCATTTCTGCTGTAATACATTGTAAATTTCTGAAATATAACCCGAAAGTAGTTCAAGGTTTTGATTATGTTCTGAACCAGTTATATTTTTTCTTGTAATAGCCATTAAGTTTTTTTCAATATTTAACTTAATAAATATATAATAAAATATATATTTGTCAACTATATTTATTTCCTTGAAATAAATTCCCTCTTCCCTATACTAAAAAGTAATAATTTTTAGTATATTTTTTTTAAGCTTATATATTAAAAATATTCAACAGGGCATTTTTATATTCTATTTCCTTATTTATATCATCCGTCACTTCAAGAGTCGAAAAGGAAAGTTTATTTCTCTTGATATCACACAACATATATTTTGACTCTATAGTTCCATTTTTTAAATTGTCCATGGCTGCAGCATGAATGTCACTGTGAAACTCTTGAAGTAGTGAGATAATATCTAAGAGAATCCTAGCGCTCTTTATATCTCAATAACTTAATGATAGTTCATAGAGCTCTTTGTAGTGCTTTAGAATGTTTGATACTTGAAATACATTCATGATGAGTACGAGCTGAGAACATCTCCCAGTAGGAATATTCTTCAATACTTTTATTGCTCGACTTTTAAGTTTTGTAACTCTCTTGAGAGACTCAGTATACTCTGATTGCTCAATACACTTTATAATTGCTACAAAATCTTTATGACTCAGTAAGCTATTGTATGATGAAACATAACTATCAGCAAGGAGATAATTTTCTACATAATCGTCCTCAAAAATAGAATCGATATCAATATCTCTATTATTTTCAATATCTCAGATAATATCTCGGAGAAACTTTATAATTCTCTTTGCTATAGAAGAACTATCATTTTCTAAGTCTCACAATATTTTCTGCAACTGAGGGAGTGTTTTTGTCTTCTCAGATTCTGAGAGAGTAGATTTTTTTCCTGAAAATATAATGAGTTTTTTTGCTATTTCATAGAGCTGTTTTTGTGAATGAGCCATGGATAGGTTTTGGATATATATATTGTATGCATAAAAGTATACTCTGATTTTAGGAAACTATCAAATCAAAAGAAATATGATTGCAATGATTACTGACTTGCCTATACTAAAACTAATAATTTTTAGCATAGTTTTTATGAATATTTGAGTCGTTTTTGGATCGAGGAGCGCGGAGCATGATGTGAGTATCACAAGCGCATACGCTATCATGTCTGGCCTGAGAAAACAGACTGATCACAAGGTATTTCCTATATACATCACCAGAGAGTGACAATGGATTCATGATCCTGCCTTTGCTGAGATAAATGCCTTTACTACTTTTGATGCAGAGAATTATAAAAATACTCACTTCAACATAGATTTTTCTAAATCTAAGCAGTTATGTTTTACGCAGGTTTCATGAGGAATGTTTTGAAAAAAAGTATCAGCTGAGCTAGACTTTATATTTCCTATTCTCCACGGAATGAATGGGGAGGACGGAACGATTCAAGGTATTTTTGATATGCTACAGGTTCCATATATGGGGCCATCAGTTCAGGGATCAGCTGTTGGAATGAATAAAATTGTGATGAAAAAAGTTTTTGCAAAGCTTGATATACCTCTTGTTCCATACATCGAGCTTAAAAAACGAAATAATACATTTCTTGAGGAGTTCACCCAAAGCTCAAAAGACTTTTCAGATAGTCTATCAAGTCAGTGAGAATCAAGTGTAGAATCTCTATGAGCTGCTCTTATTGTAAAACCGGCAAATCTTGGAAGTTCTATAGGTATCTCAAGAGTAGAAGATATAGAGTGACTTAAAAATGCTATAGAAATAGCTTCTCACTATGATAATGATATTATGGTAGAAAAATGTGTCCCAAACCTTATGGAACTCAATTGTAGCGTCTCAGAGGTGAATGGAGAAGTAGTTACTACTGTTGTAGAGCAGCCAATAGGATCTACAGAATTTCTCTCTTTTGAAGAAAAATACGTAGCAGATGATGGTGGAACGATGCAAGGACTCAAAAATAGAGTAAAAATACCTGCTGAGATAGAACCAAAGCTCTCTGAGAGAATACAAAATTACTGTAAAGTTATCTATGAAAATCTTTTCTGTAAATGAGGAGCTCCAAGAATAGATTTTCTTTATGACAGAGCATCGTGAGAACTGTATGTAAACGAAATTAATACTATTCCATGAGCGCTCCAAATTCATCTCTGGGAAAAATCAGGATATCCAGTAGGAGACTTTCTTCAAAATCTCATAGATACAGGAGTACAAAAATCACTCGAAAGAAAGGTAAACATAGATTTTGAATCAAATATTATTGGACACACTATAGCTTTTACAAAATAGTATGGAAAAAAAACAGCTTCTTATTCAAGGTAAGATTCTTTCTTATTACCAAGGATGAAATACAGAAAAGCAATGAGTTCTGGTATTTCTTCACGGCTGGATGCAAAATGGTACATCTTTTAAAGATATTTTTGAAAATCTAGAAAAGAAAAATGTTCCTTATATATCTTTTGATCTTCCAGGGTTCGGATCTTCCGGCTTACTTCATAATACTATGACTATAGATGATTACGCAAATCATATTGTAGCAGGGGTAGAGAAGCTCTGACTCAAAAACTCAGTATTAATCTGACATTCTTTCTGAGGGAAAACTATTCTAAATATCCAAAAAAAGTATACAAATATAGATAAAATAGTACTTATCTGCTCTGCTGGAGTGAGAAAGATGATGCCAGAATACAAAAAAATCATTATTAAAACAGGAAAGATACTCTTATCTCTTCCAGGTTTCAGAATCATTTGAGAGCGAGTGAAATCTGGACTCTCTTCTCCTGATTATAAAAACGCAGGTAAGATGGAGGACATATTTAGAAATGCAATAGCGCAGGATTATACTCCTCAAATGAAATCGATACGTAAACCATGTCTTCTCATATGGTGAGAGAGTGATGATCAAACCCCTCTCTCAGATGGAAAATACATGAATGAAAACATTCAAAATTCAGAGCTGAAAGTACTTAAGTGATCACACTTTGTACATCAAGAGAAGGCTCGAGAGATTACAAATATGATATTAGATTTTATAAGAAAATAATATGATCCCGAAAAACCTACTACTCGCTTTCCAGCTTGAAAACTATATGAATATGCGTTTTCTAAGGTTCATATATACGCATCCTAAATTTTGGATATTCTGATCTAAAAGGCAGAAAGTTGAATACACCAGTAAGGCTAGGCTTATATTAATTCTTGCAATACTCCTATGTATCTTTGATGTAGGAGCAAGTATATACTTTATGTCATGAATAGCTGAAAAACTTTCTATTATCGCTGTAATAGTCTTTTTTCCTCTTTATTTTGTGATTTCAAATATCATCATTAGTCCACTTGATAGCTTTCTCAAAAAAAGAATCATAACAAAGGCTACTAAGAAGATGCAAGAACTCCATAATCTTCAAGTAATTGCTATTACTGGAAGTTATGGAAAAACAACTACAAAGGAAATACTTGCAACAATACTCTCTGAAAGCTTTCACGTACTCGCAACGCAAGGAACAAAGAATACTCCACTATGAATATCTCGGCTTATACTCTCAGAGCTTACAGAAAATCACAAAGTATTTATTGTAGAAATGTGAGCGTATGAGAAGTGAGATATAGCAGAGCTCTGTAGTATTGTATGACCAAACATATCTGTACTCACAGGAATTGCTCTCCAGCATTTAGAGAGATTCAAATCCCTAGATAACATCATAGATGCTAAGTTTGAAATACTCGAATGTCTCGAGCCATGAGATTTTGCTGTTGTAGATAATAGTACTGAGTGAGTAAGAAAGGGATTAAATGAGAAAAAACTGCAAGTTACAAATATAAAGCAGGTAAGTAACAATATTCCATACAAGTACAAGGAGAATCTTTCCGGGATGATATTTGAAATTGGTGGACATGAGATACATACAAAACTTCTTGCAAACTATATAGGGCAGACACTCTCTATATGCTATGAAATCTCGAAATATCTCCATCAAGATATAAAGTATTTTAAAGCTTGATGTGAAAAGATCGATTTTGTAGAGCATAGGATGCAACTCATACATAACAAAAATTCTAACGTATATGTTATAGACGATAGTTTCAATGGAAATTTAGAATGAATTAGATCAATTTTTTCTCTTATGGAACATGCTCCATTTTCTGGTAGAAAAGTGCTTATAGCTTGAGGGATTGTAGAGCTCGGAAAGGAAACTGAATCTGTACATCTAAAACTTGGGAGGCAAATATCGAGTCTTGCAGATCTTGTACTTCTCGTTGAATGACCTGTCTGAAACGCACTCAAGAAGTGACTTTCTGCAGCTTGATATGTCGCAAGTAATATAAAAATGTATAAAACACCACTTGAGCTTCATGAGGACTTAATAAACATCACACAAAGTGGAGATATGATTATTTTTCAGAATGATCTGCCTGATCAGTATCTCTAAAACTCAGAAATCTAGAGAGTAGTGAGAAATAAAGAGGCATACATACAAGTATTCCTCAAATTACTAAATATATACTCATTGGGAAGAATACTACTAGGGCTGACTTGAGTAATATAATGCAAGATATACATCATAAAAATGTGTCTCCAAGAGGAAAAGACATCTTTCGTCTCAGTATTTTTCATATAACAAATATATTGTAGAGAATGAGAAAATAGAAAAACATTCCATAGAGCAGTATCTCAAAAGGAGCAGATATAAAGGGAAGAATCGAAAAAGCAAAAAATGGGAGTTCAAGGAAAAACCAGAAATGAAATACATATTCTCTCCCCTGCTGAGAAGTAAAAACCTTCCCATGAATATCTTTTATAGCTCTCTGCCAATAAGCAATTTTATAACTTATAGGGAGTGTGCTAAGGATTACAAGAAATATATATTCAAATCTCATATTAGTCTATTTTCTTTACAGGAGCTATTCGTATATTCATCTTTTTAATCCCTATTTTAAATCTGATTTCAGCAATCTCTCAGACCATTGAGTCTATGATTCAGATACCAAATTTGTGATGTTCTACTCTCTCCCCCGCTCTAAAATCAGCAACATTATTCTCAGAAATAGGTTTTCTTGCAACTCTCATAGTAGATTCTCATGAGGGTTGAGGATAAGTAGGAGAAGACATAGATGAAAAAGAAAAACCAGAGTTCGTCTCAATTTCCTGCATATTTTCTTCTGGAATTTCCTTTATAAACCTACTCTCAGGGTTACGAACATAGTCTCAAAAATACAGTCTTTCTTTTGCTCTAGTGAGAAACAGTTCTTCTCGGGCGCGAGTCATAGCAACATACATGAGTCTACGTTCTTCCTCAAGTTCTGATGGCTTTGAGTGGGTTCGACTGTGGGGAAATATTCCATCTTCGAGTCATGTTACAAAAACGCGTTGTTGTTCTAGTCACTTTGAAGTATGAATCGTCATAAGTATCACAAAGTCACTATTCGTATCTGCCTTGTCAAGATCAGATATGAGTGCTACTTCCTCAAGAAAGAGGGAGAGTCATTCTCTCGGAGTGAGTCCATCGTACTCAGAAGCTACGTTTTGGAGTTCATAGAGGTTTTCTTTCTTAGACTCAAACTCATCCTGAGAAAACTGTGTTCTCAGGTATTCTTCGTATCAAGTAAGTCTAATAATTTCTCAAATGAGCTCAGAGACATTTAGTCTCTCACTCATAGAAAAAAACTGCTGAAATATCTCAGA
>JAHDGX010000014.1:6713-21851 GCA_020631575.1 Candidatus Altimarinota bacterium
ATAGCATTTTTTAGGAGCGCTTCTTCGAGTCATCTTGATTGAGCATTTGTTCTATACAGGAGTAAGTTATCTCTGTAACTTCATCCATCTGAAACATGCTCTTTTATATTCTCTGCTATCCAGTTTGCCTCAGATCTATCGTCAACTGCTGACATATACTGTATAAGATCTCCCTGCGGATTATCAGTCCAAAGTTCTTTATCGAGGGCTTCTTTATTATTCTTAATGACAGTATTCGCAGCTGCAATCACATGCTTAGTACTTCTATAATTTTGCTCAAGTTTTACTATTTTTGCGTTTGGGTAGTCTTTTTTAAAATTGATTATATTTCTCATATCAGCTCATCTCCACGAATAGATAGACTGCCAATCATCTCCTACTACTGCAAGATTTCCATACTTTTGAGCCAGAAGCCTTACGATGTTATATTGTACTAGATTTGTATCCTGATACTCGTCTACCATGATGTATTTATATTTTTCCCAGTACGCTTCGAGTATTTCAGGAATTTCTAATACTCATAAAAGCTTTCAGAGTATATCATCAAAATCTATAGCGTTATTATCACTCAGTCTTTTTTCATATTTCTCAAAAGCTGTTGCTACTACTTCCTTGAGATTTGAATCTACATGAGCCTTGTATCATGCAGCATTAATAGATTTATTTTTCGCGTCAGATATAAAATATGCTATTTGACGTGGTGGATATTCTTTTTCAATGAGTCACATCTCGTTTTTTACAATATCTTTCATCACAGAGAGTTTATCTGACTCATCGTAAATGAGAAAATCCTTTTTGAGTCATATATGCCCACTCACTGTTTCTGTATATGCACTTGAAAGCACCTCTTTCAGGATATATATACCAAAACTATGAAATGTTCCCATATACGGAAGATGTCTATTTTTCATCATATGAGGATGATACTCTGCTCCAATTGCCTGACCAGTACGCTCTTTCATCTCTCAAGCTGCTTTATTGGTAAAGGTAAGAGCTAAAATGCTTGATGGAATAATTCACTTTTCAGCAATCATATAGCTAATACGTTTTGTAAGGGTTGCTGTTTTTCATGATCAAGCTCAGGCAATTATGAGGAGCGCTCCTTCTGCATGTTCTATAGCTTCTTGTTGTCTTGGATTTGGTTTCATTGATGATAATAATTTCTTAGATCTTTGATTCTAGAATAAGCAAATAATTCGTATCCCAAAACTTTCTTTTTCATAAAAAATATGCTATACTTTTTCTAATATTTTTTACTAGATTTCAATGAAAGATTTTTCTATTATACTCGCAGTAGATAACGAAAATGGGATTTGAAAATGCTGAGACCTTGCGTGGAGTATCCCAGCAGATATGAAATACTTTAAAGATACTACTACCAAGACAAAAGATCCTGAGAAAAAAAATGCAGTTGTTATGGGAAGGAAAACCTGGGAGTCAATACCTGAGAAATATAGACCATTTAAAAAAAGAGAAAATTTTATTCTCTCGAGAGGATACGAAAATGGAAGTGTAAATAGTGATGGAGCTCATGAATTCTCAGATTTTGACGCTTGTTTAGAAGTAGTATCAAAAATGAAAAATATAGAAGATGTTTTTATCATCTGAGGATCTCAACTCTACAACGAATCCATACAGCATCCAAACTTTAAAAAAGCGTATATCACGAGGATATACAGTAAATTCCACTGTGATGTTTTCTTTCACTGACTTCCTCTTAATTTCAAACTCACACATAGAAGTGAGATGAAAGAGCATGATGGTATAGAATTTGAATACTCAGTATATGAGAAAAAAATATCAGTCTTAGAAAAAATAAAAAGTCTTTTCAAAAAATAAATATGATTTTTGCATTTTTATCAACATTTATACAAGCTTTTGCAGATGTCTTTTATAAGAAAAGTCTCGTTTATGGTATTTGATCGAGAGCTCATGAACTTGCTACCTACAATATGGGTTTACTTTTATTGATATACTTTCTCAGTACTGGTTTTTCACTTCTTGCTGTCCCCTTGATGGCTTTTTTCGTGATATGACTTGTTATAGTGATAGATTCTCTCCGTCAGCCTCTTATGCAACAGGTCTACAGGGAAGAAAAAATATCAGTTATAATGCCGTATTTGAATCTCAGTAAGATTTTTATCATCAGTGCGTCATTCTTTATATTTCAAGATGTAAGCCTAATATCATTTATAATCACACTTATAACTGTAGGAATTATAATAGGGGCAAGTGTAGACTTAAAAACTCTTAAACTTCCTAGAAATTTTTCGAAAATACTCTCCGTAGAAATACTTAGAGCAACTGCCTGACTTATAGGAGCATGGATAATTGTTACATATAGTGAAATAATATTTTTAAACCTATATGTGGTATTAGGTCTTTTATACATGATAGTGCTAACATATTTTACACAGCAGTACTGAGATTTAAAATCTGCTCCACTTAAGTTTTGGACTGATAGATTCTTATCCTCACTATGATGGATCTCTTGGTTTCTCTCTCTCATCGTTATTAAAAATCTCTGACTTTCTATATGAATACTCCTAGGTTTCATATGAATCTGAGTTACACTTCTATTTTCATATATACTCCTTTGAGACAAACCATCTAAAAAAGATATTGTACTTACTATTACTGTCTCTCTACTCGTCTGAGCAGGTTTTTATTTTAAATAATATATCATGAAATCTAACGAAAAATCATACCTCTGAGAGGAAGAAAGAAAAAGAGCTCAAGCAAAAGATGAGGCTGAAATTAAAAAGGAGCAAGAAGCAGTCATCAAGCAGCAAAAGCAAAAGGAAATTATTAGAGAAGAAGAAGCAATCTCAGATGATCTCTCAAAGCTTCGAGATCTTCTTGAGGCTCACATAGTCGATGATGCGCTTGTAGAAAAAGTAATTGACCACTGAGAACTAGATCATGAAGAAATAGAAGAAATTTTTGATAAAATAGATGAAATAGAAGCTATGGATAACATAGATGATTATCTCCCAAAAGAAATGCGAGTTACAAAGCAGGAATATGCTGCAGCAACACATGACGATGATGCGCTCATAGTAGTAGAGAAAAAGATACATGCTGCCCTATGAGTTCTCTCTCAAGGTGCAAATACAAATTCATGATGATCGATGAACATATTTTCTTGATTCATGACTATGCTAGATAAAAATCTTATTACAGTTCAAGAACATCACATCGATATGCAAGATAGTCTTTCTTTAAATAAAAAAACAAAAAGCTTATGGCAAACTATCAAAGATTGATTTACAAAATAAAGAGCTTAAAGCTCTTTATTTTTTTCTTCTAATTCTTGTAAATAATTCTCTATTCTCTGAGCGTCAAGAGTTATAAGATATCCATCTTCTATATCCTGCTGTTTATCGTGAGAAGGAGCTCTTACATCATCAAAATCATTAGTAAGTTGAAACATACCGTAGAGTAAATATCCACCAAAAATAACTGAAATGAGTCCAACATATCATGGAATAAACACAGCTAGTCCCAGTAAATACACAAGTATTACTTGTTGTAAAAGAAGATTATATGTAAGTGGAGTCCTATTGATACGTTTTGATTGGATAGTTATAGCTATTTCAAACATTCATCACAGCATAGCAGCAAGCCTATGAAATGGTATATGCTCTGTATTTCAGATATCTGCTGCTTTGAGATATATCTCCTCATTTATTTTTCGTACATCCTTGAGTGCTCCTGAATCTGAGTTTGCATGGTAGATATTCATATAAGACTTCAACCAATTATGAATCAATGTATCTCAAG
Organism: Candidatus Altimarinota bacterium; assembly: GCA_020631575.1. Taxonomy (GTDB): domain Bacteria; phylum Patescibacteriota; class Gracilibacteria; order BD1-5; family UBA6164; genus JAACSU01. The sequence goes on from JAHDGX010000014.1 coordinate 10,497, forward strand.
ATCCAGACTTCATAACATTGAGGTTTAATTGTAGGGAAGAAAGCTTTCCATGGAGCTTATAGAATAAATCCTGTATTTGGATATATTTTCCGTATGATTTTCCTATCTTTTGGGATAATATCACACCAAGAGAAAAACCAATAATGGTAAAAAGAGTTTTCAAATCAGACTCAGGTATCCAAAGGTCTCGACTTTCGAGTATCCATACAAATACTTTAATACATGAAAATATTGCAATTATTGGACTTACAATCCTGAGAATAGAATGCTTAAAATCAAATACTCTTGATCACTTCAGTATATTTATAGAATTAAATATCTTTAAAAGTCTCAAGGCTCTAAATATCCTGAGTATCGCTGCATCATTTATACCAAAGTAAAACGGTGCAATAGCAAGAAAATCTATCCAGTTAGAAGGTTTAGAAAAGAATCCTCTTAGTGATCGGGAAGCGAAAAATCTAGTAAAAAATTCTACTGAGAATATAGCTAAAACAATTTTTTCAAATAGTTCAATTCTCACCTCATATCAAGAAAGTATCTCAGAGAAAAATAGCTGTATAAGTGCGAGTCAAGAAGAGACAAGTATCAGAAATATTATCAGAAATCTCACAAATATTCATAGCTTTGTTTCTGGTTTATCAAAAAAATCAGCAAGATTTCATCTCTTAAATTTCATAATCCTGAGAACTCTAAAGAGCCTCAGCATAGTAGTGTTTGGAAGTCATAGATAAAACGGAACAACTGATACTATATCTATCCAGTTAATAGAACGACTTAAGTATTTTTTAAAAGAATCAGTAATAAATACTCTCAGTAGGAGCTCTATAGTAAATATTCCAAGTACAGTTCTTTCAAATAGATTTATACTTTGCTCATAACTATCTAAAAAAGATATACCTAAAAGCTGAAGGATAGCAAGAAGAGAAGAGCTTATGATTAAAATTATAAGAATAATCCTAAAAGTTCTAGCTGGGAAAGACTCTGATACATCTAAAAAATTGTGAATTTTCTGCTTCAATAACATAGTGTATACATTAGTATTATATATGTATACTACTATTTTTATGACCTTAATCAATATTTCCTAAATACTCTTCCCAAAAACTTCTGCTACTCATCTGAGCATAGGTATCTTTTACAAGAGTTTTAAACTCTCAGTATTCTTCATCTGAAAATTCTACTTCAAGACGTTTATAATTTCACTTTTTCCCTTCACAGAAGTCAAGTTCTAGTTTTTCAAGAGAGTACTGTGATGAGAGTTCGTGATCATTTTCAAAGAGAAGTTTATAAAACATGAGTTGTCTTCCATACTTTCCTCGCTCATATCACTCATCTTTATTCCCTTCCCTATCTATTCATTTAATCTCTCAAATATATTTTGCAGATCATGTTTTATAGTCTGTAATTTTGATGCTTTGCGAGAAGAGACTTCATCATCCTATATTTTCACGGAAATCTTCGCTGAGGAGTTCTATCTTATCGATGATTCCTGTAATAGGAATGCCGTCAAAAAATATATTTCTCCTACTAAACTTGTACTCTGTTTTGAGTGGGGCAATAAAACTTCATTTGTATGTATCATAGTAGCCCCTGAGAGATTCTATACCACGTTTTCTGAGTCTTTGTATTTCTTCGCTACTGAGATATTCTCTCTCAAGCTGCCTTAAGTAGACATACTCGATATAATCAAAATCTTGAACTTCTCAGCTTTCAAGCATCTTTTTGTAAAAGAGCTCCAAAGTTCTATGAACCATAGTTCCAAAGATAGAATTTTCATTATCTTCAAATGGGTATTTGTAGACAGATCTTTTGAGAAATTCACCTGGATCAACAAGGAAGCAGTTGAGATCACTAGCCGAAAGTCTATAATTTTTCAAAAACTCACAAATGTAATCAAGCTCTTCATCAGTATAAGAAATAAACGAAGACTCACTGAGCATTTCTCGCTGCATATCTCACATCACCTCTTCTCTGCTTGCCTGAGACTCTACATACTCTATTTCTCCGAGCTCGGTTATAAATGGGGAAATAATTTTAGGCTTTCATAGTATGCTCGTAGGAAAACTCAGAGAAAGACTATATTTTGCTCTGGTAAGAGCTACAAAGAAGAGTCTTCTATCCTCCTGCATTTGTCTATCCTTTTCATATTTTTTTCTCTCAGCATCTGACATATCTTCAAGAAGCGCAAACTGAAGACCATCTCAAGCTATTCCTTCTGGAAGTTTTATCAGCTCTCTACTAGGCTTTGAATCCCAGTTCCCACTATAGAGTCCTGGCATAAATAAATGTTCGTATTCAAGTCCCTTAGAACTATGAGCCGTAACAATCTGTACTCATCACTCTCACTCACTTTGAGCAAGTCTATTAATCCTATATCCATATTTATTATAGAGCTCAAACTTTGCAAGAACATTTTCTAGAGAAAGGTCTTTTCTGTAACTCGACCATGATTTTATAGTATGAAAGAGAGTATAAACATCTTGCATGTCTTCGAAATTCCCTTGTTTATGAATATGATCAAATATTCCAAAGGTTTTTAAGAAATATGAAAGTCATATAAGAAAGTTACTTTGTCCAAATTGTTGCTGCACATCAAGATAATTTTCTACAAAGCTATTAATCTCTGAAGTATTTTCAATTCAAGTAAGCTCTAAAGCAGCAGAATCTCTCAGAGTATCAAATATCTTGAGTTTATTTCCTCTTCTGACATAGTTTTCTCTGTGTAGATAAGTAGATATCTTTAAGATATCCGTAGTTTGTATCTTGCAGAGATTTGATCTGAGGAGATTTAAAAAACCTGTTTCGTTATTGTAGGGGTTCTCCAGAAGTTCAAAAAATACTAATATTGATCTAATATAATCTGAATCAAGGATATTCGATTCAAGTTTTGATGTTATCTTAATATCATTTTCTCTCAGAAAATTTCCCCAGTCTTCTATTTCTCTATTACTTCTCACAATGACTGCAATCTCACTTTTATTAGTTCATGAATCGATAAGCTTCTTAATCCCGGAAAGTACATAGAGTCTCTCGTCAATGTCAGAGAGAGCCATATATAATTCTGGCTTTTTTACTTCAAATCATCTTTGCGCAAAAAGCTGCTTATCAAGTCCTGGTATTCTTGAGATGAGTCTTTCTGAATTATTCTCAATGAGATTTTTACTAGCGTCAAGAACTCCTTGCTGTGATCTATAGTTTTTATCGAGCACGATAATCTTCGTATTTTCATACTTCGCTGTAAAATCGAGCATATTTTCGATATTAGCTCCCTGAAATCTATAAATAGATTGGTCATCATCTCATACAACCATGATGTTAGCTGTATCTCAATATGAGAGTATGAGATCAATAATCTCATTTTGTGGATTATTAGTATCTTGGTACTCATCGAGCATGATATACTGGTAAGTCTCTGCATAGAATGCTCTGAGATTTTGATCTTCTCTAAATCTCTCTAATACAAAGTTGATCATATCATTGAAATCATAGAGATGTTTTTCTCGCAAGAGAGTATTATATATTTCAAATATATCTCTCAGTTCTCTGAGTTTTCCTATTTTCTCTTCATGCTGAATTTCGTAATTCTCTATCTTTTTAATTCTTTTATTGTTTCGTTTTTCTTGGAGCCACGCAAGAGATTTTTTTTCTTCTTCCTCTATGGATATTTGAAAAGATTCAGGAGTGACTCACTCACGCTTCAGATTATTGATTGCTGACTTGATGCTTCGCACATAAAAAAGAGTATCTCCATAACTCGTAAGAAACTCTAGTTCGTTCTTCTTGAGTTTATCTGAAACAATAGAACTGATGAGTTCAAGCGACTCTATGTCATCTATAGGGGTATCAAGCTTTTCTACTGTAAACTTTTCTGGGAAAGTTTTAATCACATCCTGAGAAAAACTATGAATCGTAGAAACCTGCACCTTATACGCATCACTTCCTATCATATCGATGAGTCGTTCACGAATTGCAATCACTCCAGCCTCAGTAAAAGTAGTGATGAGAATGTTCTGAGGGTCTACTCATGCTTTCAGAATAATATTAGCCGTTCGGGCTCCTATTATCTGCGTCTTCCCTGTCCCAGGACCTGCAATAACCATAACTGGACCATCCAACGTACCTACTGCTTCGCGCTGCTCAGGATTGAGCATATTATATGTCTTTTCAAAGTTTTCTGTATTCATATACTGAGTATATACAAAATATTCTCGCATCAAAAAAGATCTTCTAAGGTTTTAGAAGATCTCGTTAGACTGAGTGGTGGGAGACGACGCAAAACGTCGGCTCCCGAGTATCATCGGATCTGGGTCATCTGCTCGATAACCTCAGTCCTCCCTGTTCAGCGTGAGCGATGGCTGCGTTTACGACGTGCAGATTTGATTTTTGCGGCTTTTGCCTTACCACTCCGGAACGTCTTGCCACCACGCTTCTTACGCTTACTTTTAGCCATTATGCTAACTCCTGTCTACTCGCTCAAATTGCGAGATTTGTTAATACAGTCTTTCAACCATATCGGTGAGTTATGTGTCACCTAACCACGTATTCCACTTATTCAGAATAGGGCTGATTAAATAATAGCAATACTTGCTATTTCTGTCAAACATTTTATAAAAATTTATTTGGTGTACCGAACTTATCTCAGTTCGAGTTCGTATGCGAGTCTCCAGACTCGTGAGCCATCCTCTATTTGCCAGTTGAAAAGCGTAAGTTTATCCATCTTGTATCAGAGTAAGTCTAGCACAGCTTCAGTGTTGGAATCATCGAGAGTATAATACCTGAGTCAGGCTATTGATCTCTGAGTACCATTGTCACTAAAGGTAAAACTGTTATTTATGACTGTAAAACTTCCTATTTTTTGAGCCAAAAGATTTGGAGTAATAGTTGTAGTTGCTGGAATTCCATGAAGGATCTTAAAGGCTATTTTTCAAAATACCGGATACTGGTCTAGTTGAGTATTATACTTTGGAAGAAGATCTTTAAGATTGTTGAAAATATGCGTTTCTATATCTGATTTTGAGGCTGTTTTCAAATAACTTGGGAGGGTCCCAAAATCATATCTATTTGCATAAAAAACATCCTTTGGGAGTCAAAAGTACTTATATTCATCAGCAGACTTTGTTGTCGTTGCTCCAATTGGATCATCAAAAGTAGGGTCGTAGTATAAATCTCAGATTTTAAGCCACGCATGTCCTATTTGAGGAAAATCCTGAGCATCTATTACGTGTCCTCTAATCACTTCAACATCATAATAGCCAGCGTAGTAGAGGAGATAGCTCGAAAGCTTTGTATATCAGGTACATACTCAGCTTCCCGTTTTAAAAGCTTCTAAACCTGAAAATATTTGCTGATCAGCGAGATCTATATCTCTACTATAAGACACATTTTCTAGTATCCATGCATAGATACTATCAAGCCCCTCTCTATAATCTTTTCACTGCGTAAGTGATCGAGAAAGTGATTTCATTTTACCAAGTTCGCTACTGATATTCGTGCTTGGGTATTTTGAATCTTCTCTGAGATAATCCAGGAATAGATGTTTTTCTGAGACTCCAAAGACATCTGAAGCATTTGCTATTTCATAGGTAGAATAATCTTTTACAAAACTATATCATCCATCCTCTCTTTGAAGAAGAAGAGTAGAGTTATAATTAAAGCCAGAACTATCAAGATTTTTTTGATATACTCCATACTTATCACTATAGAACTTTGTACTCAAAAAGTTATAACCATAGATTTTTCCATTTTCTTCTAAAACCTTGTATGAATCTGTAATGTACGCTTTAAACTTAGATGTGAGTTCTGAATATGGTATCTTTTCCTCGAAACTGTAATCTTCTATAAATTGATATTGATTTGAAGCCCCATCATATATTATAATTCATTCTAGTCATCTTAGCTGACTTACTGTTGAGGAATTTATTGGATAAAATCTTGTATGAATAACTCTCTTAATACTATCTCCACTTACGAATTCTCTTGATTCATTTGTAGATAAAAATGTAAATCAGCTATCAATAAGACTTTGTACTTCACTTGGATGAGAGTCTCTTGTAAGAGACTTTTCCAGAGTTTTCCTCTCTCTGAGCTCTTGAACTTTTTGACGTGAGGTACTCAGCTCACTTTCTTTCCATATACTAAAAAGCTTCTCGTTATTCAGAGCTTGCAGATCATAGGTGAGTGATGATTTATCACTATATCTTCATTGAAACTGTATTTCTCTGATCTTGTCTCGTACTTGCTGTAGTAAAAAAAGTTGTTGCTCTTGAGAATAGTTTTGTTCTATAGCCTTTTCAAACTTACTATATGCTGTCTGTACTTTAGAGTTTACAGCGTGTGAGGAAAAAGGGGTACATAATAGAATAAGTGATAGTAAAATTTTCTTCATGATAATTCATATAATAATAAAAATCTCTATAGCATAACTATAGAGATTTTTTAGGGATTTAAAACTTTTATGAAACAGTTCATAGATACATAAAATACACTGCAACTGTTGCCATGGCAACTTGCAAAATCATAAGTGGAAACCCTATTTTAAAGTATTCCATAAATGATAAATGATATTTTTCTTTTTCAAGAAGTCCTGCAGCAACCAGGTTTGCACTCGAACCGATGATAGTACCATTTCCTCACAGACACGCTCCAAAGGCAAGTGCCCACCAAAGGAATGTTGCATCAACTCAGGCATTTGTATATCATTCAATAAGCGTTGCTACTACTGGAAGCATAACAGCTGTAAATGGAATATTATCCAGAAATGCTGAAAATATTGCAGAAATCCATAATATCGCAATCGCGCACATGAGAAGATTGTCTCCGAACTGTTTATCAATCATCTCAGCCACAACATTGAGGAGTCCTGTATGTTCTACAGCTCCTACGATCATAAAGAGAAATACAAAGAATCAGATTACCAGCCACTCTACATCACGAGAGAAAGTTTCGTGAATTCTCTGCTCCATCATCTCCTTTGATTCATGACATTTTCCAAATTTTCTTCTAATAAGCCTGTCTCTGATGAGCATCAAAAGAGCGGCTCACATAATAGCTGGAACAGCTGCTGGCATATGAAAGAATCCATGGAGAAAAAAGAATATTATTACAAGCGCTAATACTATGAGAGACGATATTAATAGCTTTTTGTGCTTAATCCTATATTGCTTTTTCATCACTTTGAGCGTCTCATCAAAGTTCTCGATTTTTTTCGCTTTTGAAAGCTCTCATCTCATCATCATATAAAGAGTCAGAGCAATAATCCCAGACATAACTACAACTGGAAATCACAAGTTTGTAATAAAAGCATTAAATGAAAGACCTGAAAAAGACCCTATCATGATATTTGGTGGATCTCAGATAAGCGTAGCTGTCCCTCAGAGATTTGAAGCAATAATCATTGGGATAACGAATCTCACTGGGTTTATTTCAAATATCTTTGATATAGATACGGCAACCGGCACTATGAGAAATATAGTTGTCACATTATCTAAAAATGCTGAAAGTACAGCGGTAATAAAGAAAAATGAGAAGAAGAGAATCATAATATTTCCCCTCGATAACTCAAAGAGTTTTACCGCAAGCCACTCAAATACTCTTGTTTGAGAGAGTACTCATACAATCATCATCATCGCTACAAGCAGCGCAATTACCTCCCCATCAATACTTGCAAATGCTTGATCGAGACTGAGAAACTGAAGAGCAGGAACAAAGAAACCAAAGGTGTAGTTGAGAAACAATAATCCGGCAGCAATAAAAAATACCACCAGCGTTCTATGTACTTTTTCAGTAGCTACTAGGGTAATAACAAGAAACATGACAAGTGTCATAAACACTCCTGAGACTAAACTGAAAGCGCTCGAACCATGAGCTGCCACTTCTGCAGATCCTGATGCAAATACTCCAGTAAACACTAAGAATCCTAACAATGCTCATAATGCAATTCGTAAGAAACGAAATCATCACGCTGATTGGTCTTCCATAATAGAGAAATAAAAAATAAGGTGCACAAGTTTTAGTGAAAAAAAAGAATAATTCAAGTCTATTTCTTTCTTTTTTAAATTTGACTCTTGACTTTATTAGTATATAAATTTATACATATATTTTTTTAGAATTTATTATGGATGCCATACCTTTTCGTAACAAAAAAACTCTAAGTGAGAGTGAATATAATCAAAAAGTTGCAGATCTCATACAAGACCTAAAAAAGAGACTTTTCGATATCACGCAACAAACCTTCCTAAGACCAAACTGTATAGATGGCAGAGATCTAGATACGAGTAGACCATCTATTCCAGGTTGATGACTTGGTGCGTATTGAATCATACTTGCAAGTGCAGCAAAAGCTGGTGCAGATCTAGAAAAAGTATCAGGACTCATAAAAGACTTTTTTTGATGAAACCTTACTGGACATACAGATGACAGTCATCAGCATGATCCTGATCACCAATGCCAATGATGTGGTCATGTAGAAAGACTCATAAATCAATGAGGAAGATACGATGGTATAACAGAGGAAATATCCCAGATGATTCGATCAGAATCTGACTCTATAACACATGATCATCTAGATGTATTAGAGAAATGACACAATGAAACAAATGTTCTCATAGTAGATATCCCTGGAAAATGAATCCAAGCTAACACATGAGAAACCCAAGATTTTGTATATAATAGATGATATGCAAGAGATCTCTATAATCAGTTGCTCTGATATTTACGAGTATCTGGTATTAATCTCGATATTAACGACGTGATGGAAACAGCACATCAGCACTTCATGACAACTGGATGAGACCTAGCTGAGGGGAAAGATGTTTTTGCCGTTACAGATATTAACGATGACAATACTCCAGAATTACAACACCTTATGGTAGTTCCAAGTAAAGAAGTTGCATAATAAAAAGCGCGTTCATCGCGCTTTTTATTATTTTCTAATTTTATTCCGAGTGAGAATCAGTAAACTTCGATACTGAATCAACTACTCATTTGAGATCATTCACTTTTTCTGTAGCATCTTCAAATACTCATTTTGCATCTTCGAAAGTTTCCTTTGCATCATTATATGTGTTTTCTACTTTCTGAGCTCCATCTCTGATACTATCAATAGTATCTTTTGTAGTTTCGACTCCATCAGTAAATTTATCTTTGATATCAAGAGCTCAGCTCTTAAATTCATCTACTGAAGGAATATCAGTGATTGCTGAATCAAAATTATCCTTTACTCAGCGAAGGTTTTCTGAAAATCCTGGAAGTCCAACGATACTATCTATTTTTGAAGCTGTTTCGGGAGCAATAAATACCGTCATTCAATATCATACTGTTGGTATAAGGAGTAAGAGAATAATTTTCGTTATCATATCTATAGTTCAGAAAATAAATCACTCGCATTGAAATCTTTTTTCTTCATTTGAGTCCTCAAATTTAATATTTCTTCTTCTTTTATTTGATCTTCTAGGGGATTTTGATCCTGTACTTCTACATCTATGTTTCATCCTATTTTTCCTCCAAGCGCTTCAAGACCTGCTTTGAGTTTATCTATCTTATCAGCAGACACATTTCAAACCTCCATATGAATCACCTCTGTTTTTGCCATAAAATGCTTATTACAACTCGGGCAATGCATATCAATATTTACAGTGTTTCCAGCTGCTCCTACAATATCTATATTTTTTTCACTGATGTTTGTACTACTACAAAATGGACATTTATATGAAGAAACGAGGTTTTCTACCATATTTTTTAACATTCCAAAATTCATTTTTCTGTATCTTTAGGAGTAATAATATTATTTTACTTCGTATCTGTATGAAGTCTGTAAATATTTTAGCACACTCTTAGATTTGCTTCAAAACTTTTTTAATCCTTTCCATTGACTTTTCTCTTCCAAATATATAAATGAGTTCTAGTGCTCAAGGAGAGAACTGTTGCATGGAAAGAGCTACTCTTGTAGGCCAGAGGACTTGACCGTTTTTCATTTCAGCTTTATTAATTTCTTCAATAAAAGTCTCTTTTATTTCATCAAGAGTTTCAAGCTTCAAATCTCTATTTTCTAAAATATCAAGACATATTCAGAGTGATTTTTTTACTTCTCAGAGAGATTCAACTTTCATCTTAGCGTTCACTATGAGATCAGGGTCTAGATCAGCAACATCTTTAAAGAAATACTCTGTCAGTCCTCTAAATTCATTAAACGTTCGCATCCTTGTTTGAAGCTCAGTCAGGATTTTGAGTATAAATTCTTCTGGAAACACTGATATTTCTTCTAAATATTCGCTGTCATAGCGAGATAGATAGGTCTTAAGTTTATTCCATAGAGTTGGAAGCTCCATATTTTTTATGTATTCAGCATTAAATCAAGCCATTCGTTCTTCCTCAAATATTGCTCCTGCTCTATGCACATCTGAGAGTTTAAATCTTTCTATAAGCTCAGTGAGTGAAAAAATTTCTTCTGTTGTTTTTGGATTCCAACCAAGAAGTGATATGTAATTAAGCATTGCTTCAGGGAGAAATCATTTTGCAAGAAAGCTTTCTACAGAAACGTCTCAAGTTCTTTTTGAGAGTTTCTTTCCTCCAGCTCAAAGCAGTGGAGGAACATGAGCAAAATTTGGCAGTTCCCAATCGAATGCTTGGTAGAGGAGTACATGTTTCGGAGTTGATGGGATCCACTCATCTCCTCGCACAATGTCCGTTACTCACATAAGATGATCATCTACTACAACCGCAAAGTGATAGGTTGGGAACCCATCTGTTTTCATGAGTACTTGTTCATCTACATCCTTACTTGGAATAGTAATCTTTCCTCTTACTGCATCCTCAAAAGATATTTCAGTATTATCTGGAACTTTGAGCCTGATAGTATACGGCACACCAGAATCAAGCTGCTCTTGAACTTCTTCAGGAGTGAGATAGCGACACTTTTTATCATATTTTGTTGGGAGTCAGAGAGATTGCTGCTCTTCTCTGAGTTCAGTAAGTCTTTCGCTACTACAAAAACAATAATATGCCTTATCTGCATCTAAGAGTTTTTGAATATATTCCTGATATATATCAAGTCTCTCTGACTGAAAATATGGTCCCTTGTCACCAGGATTATTTGGTCCTTCATCAGGAATAAGTCCAACCGAAGCTAAAACATTTTGCAGATTCTCTACACTCCCCTCTACAAATCTTGCTCTATCTGTGTCCTCTATTCTCAGCATAAATTTCCCATCATGCTGCTTAGTGTACAGATAGTTATACAAAACTGTTCTCAGACTTCAAATATGCACATAACCAGTAGGACTCGGAGCAAATCTCGTCACTATACTCATTTAGCTTCTTATTTATGTTGTAATATAGTTTTAAGTATAAAAAAAAGCA
>JAHDGX010000071.1 GCA_020631575.1 Candidatus Altimarinota bacterium
AACTCTCATGACGGGACACATGTTAATGTCCCAATTCACTGTAAAGTGTGAGGAAAAGTCTTAGACGATTATGAGCTTCGTAGTTTTATTGCTCCTGCTATCAAGTTTGAATCAGAGCAAGATATTAGATCTGATAGAGCTCTTATTTTCGATCATATAGATATTACTCAAGAAATAGCTGAAAAAATAGTGGAAATTAGACCTCCGTTTATCTGAGTTCCAGCTCATTTTGAGTTTGATTTGGATATAGAACGATATTTACTACAAAATGATATCATCTCATTTGAGCGACTCATAAACACAGATATCCTTCCAAAAGAGTTTATGTTTCATGGGGCCTCTCTTAAAATCAGGGATGGTGACGGAAGTCCAGTGAGAGCCTATGCAGTAATACACTAAAACTATGGAATTAATCTGGGCATTATTTGCTATAGGATCATTAGTAATGATCGGTTTAGGAGATTTTATAAAAAAAGTCGTTTTAAGTAAGTGATGAGACAAAGATGTGTTTTTATTAACATGCTATTTAATGTATATACCATTTTTTTGGATTAACGCATATTTTAATGGAACCGGAGTTTATGATGCGCTGACACTAAAGGGGGCACTTATAATTGGTACTACAAATCTCGGAGCTCCACTTGGAGTAATGACAGCACTTAAGTATTTGGATATCTCTTTTGCACTTATCGCTATACGAGTAACAGCATCATTTTTAGTACTATTTATAGGTTTGTTTATTGTTGGAGATCAGCTCACTATATATAATATAGTCTGATTTTTACTTTGAGCTTTAGCGATATGTATGCTCTCAGGTTTCAAGATAGGTCAAAAAATTGACCTACATCCAAAGTGAATTATTGCTGTGATTATAGCTATATTTTCAGTAGTAGTTGGGAGCTCATATTATAAATTTATATTGGAAGATATTCAAATACATGACTATACAGCGCTTCAATTTACAGTGACTGGATTATTGATGCTGGTGTATATGTTAGTAAGAGGGAAAATTAATAATTTCAATAAAACAGAAGTTCAAAAAATATTTCCATATGCTTTTTTAACTATTTGGCTGTTTATAGGCTTATTTCTCTACTTTATGCCAAACATGTATCTATTGTGACCTTTGAGCCTGTCTTACAAGATGCTGTCGTACTCTCTTGTAGTTCCTATACTCCTCTCAGTGATTTTCCTCTGAGAACCGGTAAACAGGACGAGAATAATAGCCTTTGGTCTCACGATTGTTAGTATATTCTTATTTTTAGTGTAAAAATGGAAACTTGGTTTATATACGCAATCGTTGCTTCACTCTGTGTTGGGCTTTTTGGCTTTTCTCAGAAGATAAAGGCAGAAATGCCAGAGCAGAGTGATAATGGATTTATATTTTATACGTACATAGTATTTCTTCTTGTAGGGCTTGCATGAAGCTTTATGCGAGGAACACTCTCTGAGCTCCAAGACATGCAAGTAGCGTACTACTCGTTTGGTATCATGCTACTCTATACAATCATAGTAAAGACAAGACTTTTAAGTCTAAAATATGTTTCTTCATCTACCTACTTTATCAATTATCGGGTCTTATCGTCTTTGTGGCTTTTACTTGTAGGTATTGTAGTATTTTCGGAGACTATTACACTCCAAGAGATACTAGGAGTCTTCCTATGATTTATAGTTTTTTATCTCCTCATAGAGAAAAAAGATGCTCAAGAAACGAAGAAAAATTTACAAAAAGGATTTTTCTATCTATTTATTGGGTCTCTTTGTATAACTGCTCTACAAAGTTTAAACAAATGATTTATTGTAAGCTGATGAGATGTATTTGCGCTGATTACATATGGAGGATGTTTTGGGATGCTGTTTACTTTTTTATTGAAGTGAAAAGAAACAATTTCTCAGGTATTAGCTATTCATAGTGTAAAATATGGAGTATTTCTTTTGTCATCAGGAGTCATATTTACTATAGCTACTATCACAAATAACCTTGCATATATATCATGAGATCTTGCAGTTGTGTATAAAATAATTTCCTATTCATTATTTATTCCTATTATTCTCTCAATAATAATCTATAAAGAGCATGTTTCTCTTAAAAAACTTATAGCATTTATACTCACTCTGGTTTCTATTTTACTATTTATATAAACTCGTGAAGAAAATATTCAAAGATAAAATTTTAAACATAGAGGGGACAGATACCTTTGATAATACTTTTTTATTTGAGTACCTTTCTAGTATACAAGCATCAGCTGATAGAGAAGTTATATATTTGAGAGATCTCTTAGAAAATAAAAAAAACGAAGATATTCTCACAAGAGTAAAAGAAAAACCTGCTATGTATAGTGAGGTATATTCTCCAAAAGATGAACTTGAAATATTTACAGAACTCTTTGAAACGGCAATCTCTCAGAATAAAAAGATTCATATAGTGTGAGTAACCCTTGGTGAAGAGATCAGAATGTTGGAAGAGTATTATGAAGAATTAGGATTTATGCGAGAAGATATCAATGCTTTTGATGTAAACTTTTCTACTCCACTTGTGACGGTATCATGCCATATAGAAAACCTAATGTGGAAGGGGAGTGATTATAAAGCTCAGAGAGATATGATATTCTTTTGCCCACCAATACGTGAATCAGGCCAAAATAAAGCTCTTTTTAAATGAATTACCAGAGGAGCGATAGCCGGGATAGAACTTTGAGAGTTTACTCCTGAAAAGCGAGAATTTATCTGAAATTGTATCAGAGGAGAGAAAATCCTCCCACTATATATGTGAAGGGTCTTGAAATATAATTTAGAAGATGCATGATTAGCAGGAGAAGTGGAGGAACTAGAGATTGAGTATTAACAGATAACTCTATCTTGAATTCTTTCTCTTCCAGAAGAGAAAGAGGCTACATAATTAATATTTGAACTATGTGAAGAAAAATTCCTGATATTATCAAACAGGCAGCTCGGGATTTGCGAAGAAATATGACAGGTGCTGAAAGACAATTGTGGAGTGAATTAAAAAATGAAAAGATTTGATACAGAATTAATCGTCAGTCACCAATATATGTGTTTACAGAAGATTTTTGATTAGATCGGTATATTATTGCAGACTTTTATTGTCCTGAGAAAAAACTCATCATAGAAATAGATGGGATCATTCATGATAGAGAAGATATTTATTTTTTGGATAGAGAGAAGGAGAAGCTTTTGCTCCAAGCTTGATACACAGTTTTGAGATACAAAAATGACGAATTACTTTCTGATATTAATTGAGCTATAAGAAAAATCCAAAAATTATAATTTGCAGCCCCTTTCTCTTCTGGAAGAGAAAGGATTCAGGATTGAGTTATTGTGGGGAATTTAGATATGAAAAAAATCAAGATAGACTTATTATGTGAAAGCTAATTCCTAAACACCTCTCTCCAAACTAATTCCTCCCACTTCTTCATCTGTTCATATTCCTCATCACTCTCATGGTCATATCAGAGTACATGTAGTACTGAGTGGATGACGAGCTTGTAGAACTCTTTTT
>JAHDGX010000015.1 GCA_020631575.1 Candidatus Altimarinota bacterium
CATAGTATTCAGCAAAAAATATTCCGATTGTGATAAATGTTGCAGCCCAAAGAGTGGAAGCAATGATGTTATATATCCAGAATCTTGTCTGTTTGAATCACATGCTTCCTGCAATAAATGGGAGAAAGGCTCTGAAGTGCGGGTGAAACTTAGACAAGATGATTCCCCATGCTCCCCAGGTATTTACTCATTTTTTTAAATACTTTAGTTCTGTTTGTTCAATTCATACCCACACTCAATAGGTTTTAAAAAAATCTTCCCCATAGTATTTTCCGAGAAAGTATCAGATAGCATTGGAGATAATAGATCATAGGATTGCAGACCCTAGTACTCACAGAAACTGCATAACTCATGTTCATCCGTAAAAACCTCACACTGAGAGCATGACCACTTGTCATGGTATAATAGTCCCAATTATAGGAAGAGACTCGGCAAGGGCAGATAGAAATGCCAGGAGGTAGTTCCATTTTCATAATGCCTCTATTTGAGATTTAACCCATTCTATAACTGGTTCTAGTAGACTTGGTTTAAAGAGTGTTACAATAAGGAATAACATCATGAGACTTAGGAGTCAGAGTATGATGTAATGAATAATTTTTTTCATGAGTGTGAGTTAATTTCCGGCCAATTATATATCCTGCACACTTTGCCGCAAGTTTATTTTGAATTAGCAGCTTTTTGCTTATCCTATGAGCATTATTTTTTTAGTGCATCTATGTTAGAAAACGTTATACATAAAAGAAGATTTTTCTTTGCTATTTCAGGGCTTATATTTCTTGTTTCGCTATTTACTATTGTGTTTTGAAATCTCAATCTCTGAATAGATATGACAGGAGGAACCCAGAGTGAGTTCAGATATGAATCATATAAATTTGATCAAGAAGAAATACAAAAGGAAGCTGAAGTTCTCTCAGAGCATCGAAATATCCAATGAAATATTATCAACTCTATTAGCGCTTATAAGATTACTGGAGAAAATATATTTGTTGTAGAAGCAGGTTTTAATAGAAATGTTGATGAAAAAGAGCTAGAAAATCATAAAATCAAATTTAGAAATGAGTTAGAAACAAGATTTAAAGAACTCTGAGATATAGAACTTACAAAATATACAAATATCTGAGCTAGCTTCTGAGATTATATAAAAGATACTGCAAAGCTTACCCTGTTTATAGCAATAGTTGCAATTGCTATATATATAGCCTACGCATTCTCTGGAACAGCAGTAGGAATCCCTTCTCTCAGTTTTGCATGAATAACTCTTATTACTCTTTTACATGATGTTGTTATATCATCATGACTTTATATATTTGTTTCAACATTTATTCCTCAGTTTCAAATTGATACATTCTTTATTACAGCCCTTCTCACTATTCTTTGATATTCTATAAATGACACCATAGTTGTATTTGATAGAATACGAGCAAACTTAAGGGAATTTGGAGGAAAATGAAAAGACCTCAAGGAGATTATCTTATTGTCAATGAATGAATCATTTACTCGTAGCGTTTATACGAGTCTCACTCTTGCTTTCGTCCTTGTTTGTATACTTCTCCTCTGACCTGATAGTATATCTTGATTTACTCTTACCATGCTCTTTGGTACTATTATCTGAACATTTTCTTCTATCTGTATTGCTTCACCTCTCCTGTATGAATTTCATAGAGAAACTCTTATCAGTGAATACATAAAACAAGAAGATTTATCAGAGGAGGATAAATTAGTAGTGTAAATATTGAAGCAACTATGCTAAATCACCTCTGAATCATAATGGATGGAAATAGACGTTGGGCACGTAGTCGTATGCTGCCAGCTTTTGCGTGACACAAGGCCTGAGCCGATAATGTTGTAAAAATCGTAGATGCCGCATCAGCAAGATGAATTAAGTATATTACACTTTGGGCACTCTCGACAGAAAATCTGGAAAAGCGAAGTGAGCAAGAAGTTAAGGGAATTATTAAGCTTGTAAATTCTATAGAGTGATATCTCTGAAAGATGAAGGCTGAATCCCTTAAATTTAATGTAATCGGAGATATATCAAAGCTTCCAGAACAGTCACAGTGAGTTATTTCACGAGTATGTTCTCAAACATCTGCAAATACTTGAATCGTTATGACCCTCGCTCTTATATATGGAGGACAAGATGATATAGTGAGAGCTACTAGAAAAATTATTCAGGCCTGAGTAGATCCGGATACTTTGACAGCAAGTGAATTTAAGTCTTACACTGATCTTGCTGATCTCCCAGTTCCAGATATGATAGTACGAACGGGTTGAGATATTAGGCATTCTGGTTTTTTACTCTTTGACAGTGCGTATAGTGAATATTATTATACGCAGAAATGATGGCCAGCTTTTGATGAGCAGGAACTTGATAAGGTCATAGAGACTTTTCATGACTCAAAAAGAAACTTTTGAAAATAATATATAATTATAATTAATGTCGAAACTTCCAATATGGTACAGCGATTATAAAGAGCTTATAGAATCAAGTATCATGAAATATCTTGATATGTATCTGGCTCTTCCTATGACTCCTCCACTTGAGGAGTTTAAATCTGTGATTCGCTATAGTTTTCGTGGGTGAAAGAAACTCAGAAGTATCTTAGCTCTTGAGTTTTACCTCGCGCTCAGCCAGAAGCAGTTCTCAGAAATACGTTATGATGATGATATCATAAGAGTATGTATCGCTTTAGAAGCAGTTCATGCATACTCACTGCTTCATGATGATCTCCCTTGTATGGATAATGATGAACTTCGAAGATGAGAACTTACCACTTGGAAGAAGTTCGGTGAGTATAAAGCAGTATTAGCCTGAGATTTCTTAAATACACTCTGCTTTGAAATACTTTCAGATATCAAGGATGCTAAAGTCTCACGAGAGATATCAAAGCTTATTTCTCATAGTGTCTGATTTTATGGTATGATTGGAGGTCAGATAGAAGATATATTTTACGAAAACAATATTCATGATTTAGATACTGATATACTCAGATCTCTGCATGGCAAGAAAACAGGAAAGCTGATTGAAGCATCTATTTTATCCTGAGTAACGCTCTCTGGAGACATATCCAACTATGAGGTATATAAAGACTTTTGAAAAAAGCTTGGACTTGCCTTTCAGGTGAAAGATGACCTCCTAGATGTAGAGGGGACTCCAGAAGAAACAGGGAAGAGTGTATGATGAGAGAAAAAAGGGTTTGTGTATCTTATTTGAGTTGACGCAGCGCGTAAGATTCTCTCAGACATTATAATAGAGTGTCATAGCATTGCGCATAATCTATGATCAGAAAAGATAGATTTTATAGTCGATTATATTGAGAATAGAAAGAAATAAGCTACAAGACTCAAAAAAAATCTAAACTGTTTTGATAAATAGTTTCCCTTATTTTTTCTGGAGATTCTTCTCTGAGATCTATGATTTTACTGAGCACGTTCTCGCAAAATACTGGCTCATTTTCCTCCTTTCCTCTGTAAGGAGTCGGAGTCAGATATGGGCTATCAGTTTCAATAATAATATTTTTTAGAGGAATAGTTGCAGCTACTTCTTGAATCTTTTGCGTGCTCTTAAATGTTACTATTCATCAAAATCATAACTTGCAATCTGGAAAATTATATAAGAGCTTCTTTGCAAAACCCAAGTCTTCACTATAACAGTGAAATACGAAGTTACCATAACCTTCTTGAATAAGTATTTCTAAAATATCCTCTGAGGAGTCTCGATTATGAATTACTATTGGGAGATGAAGTTTCTTAGCTAGCTGTATTTGCTTCTTTAAAAAGTCCTTTTGTATTTGTTTCACTTCTTCTTGAGAAATATTATATTTTTGAGAAAGTGAGTCTATCCAATGATAATCAAGTCATATTTCTCAAATAGCTACTATATTTCTACTATTTTCCAGGAATAGTTTTTCTAGTTTCAGAAGAGAATCTTCAATTTTAGCTATATAGTCAAGACAATGAGTTGGATGGATCCCGATAGTTGCATGGACTCATGGGTATGCCTGTGCTAGCTTTATACAAGTATTTGAACTTTCTAGGTCACATGCAATACTATTGAGCCTATTTTTAGTGTTCTTAAAAAAATTCTCAAGAATTACTTCTTGAGACTTTTCTTTTGCAAGATATGGATGAGAGTGAGTATCGTATATCATCTAAAATATAAATCAACTAGTAGAGAGGGAATATGTATTTCATACCGAATCAGTAAAATTTACATTCACAAGATTCATATGTACTGTATTTTCACTAGATTTAACGAATGGAATTCTAATAACATCTGTTCATGACTCTACTTCCTGAGGACTAGCAAAACTAATAATATAAGTGCTAAAGCCAGGGGAATTCTTCATAGAAACTACACTTACTGAGTCACTTGATTCGAATTCACTTAGACTTACAATATCACTATTATAGGCAAGAGAAAAACTCAATTCGGTTAAATCACTTATACTTTCTCCAACTGAAAATATTACCTCATCATTATCTATTCTCCCGGAAAAGTCGGGAGAGTCTAATGTTGATGTGTTAATTTCTCTTAGATTGGCTTTAAATTTCCCAGTATTGTCCCCATTTAGAATGAACATATTTATACTGAGAGCAAAAATAAATGCAGTAGCTAATAGTCCAAAGTTGGTTAGTACTTTATTCTTGTGGTAGCTGTTAAATAAATCTTTCATACTTTATATTTTATATTTTCAATGATTATAGTATAAAATACATCTATTACAATGAATGCATATTGACAAAAATTAAATAAATTATCTAGATAATTCAATGGTTTTCTAAACTTTCTACTACTTTTATTCAAAGCTCCTTTTTCAGGTGTCCTATATCAATGTTTTTAAGCTCACTGACACTTCAGTATTGTGAGAGAATTTTCTTTCTTATTTTTGGTCATATTCCAGGTATTGCTTCAAGAATATTCTTCTTCGCAGATTTTGACCTAGAATCTCTATTAAAGCTGATAGCAAACCTGTGAGCTTCATCTCTGAGAGCTTGTAAAAGTCGTAGTTCGTTTGATTCCTTGTCGAGGACAATACTTTCTGATTCTCCAGGAAGAAAGAGCTCTTCTTCTCTTTTTGCAATAGAAACTATTTGAGGATAGACTTGTAACTCAGATTCTTCCAGCATTTTCATAACTGCTCATAGTTGTCATTTTCAACCATCTATGACTATTAAATCAGGATAGTTTCAAAGTTTTTGCAGCTCGGTTATACGTCTCTTCATAATTTCCTCCATGGATCAAAAATCGTCTATCTTTCATTGTTCTAGCGTCTTTATCCGGAATTTTTTATATTTCTTAGGGTTTCTTTTCCCGTTTTCTATGATTGACCGACTCGCAACAGTGTGTGTTCCAGAGAGGTGGGAGATATCATTACACTCGAAAATAATATCACTGTTAATTTCCTGATAGTTTAGTGTAGAAAGAAGATTCTTCATAGTTCCTTTTGAAAAGCTTTTCGTACTTAGGCTGTCCATATGCTTTTTGTGCGCATACTCGTATATATTTTTATAACACAGCTTAAGGAGATCCATCTTAGCTCACATTTGAGGCACTTCTATGACTATTTCCGTATTTTCAATATCAATCTGCTGTGGAACTATAAAAACTAAATTCTTACTATTACGATGAGAAACCCATTTTTGCTCAATAATATTTTTAAGAATCTCTATGGAAGAATTATCGAGATTATTGTCTATTTCATAGTTTTCGTATGCAATGATTTTAGAATCTTGTATTTGAATAACTCAAACATACATGTTCTCATATTTTTCTAGACTCTGGATTATAAAATAATCACCTTTCACTCCATCACGAACAACTTGTAGGGTATCAAGGCTATCAAGCGCTTCTAAGCTGAGCTTCCGCTTTTGAGCTTCTTCGAACTGCAGATTTGCAGCAAAACGTTTCATATCACTTATAAGACGATGTTTTATTTGTTGGGAATCTCATGAGAGAAACTTTTGAATTTCAGATATTTTTTCATGATAGAGTTCATGTATTTTTTGTTCTTTCTCGTCAATATTGCCTTTAAAGATGTATTTATCCAAGTTATAGCTTCACTTTTTCATAAAAAAGTTATGACTTCCTACTCAATATCAATAGATTTTTTTTAAAAGCTTAAATACTTCTTGTACATGGTATCATGATATATATGGTCCGAAATATTTTCCATCCGAAACCTTCATTTTACTAGGAGAGATTCGAGTACGAATAACCTTAGGGTATTTTTCTTTTGTGACCTTTATATAGAGAAAATTTTTATCATCCTTTAAAAGTATATTGTATTTAGGTTGATGCTTTTTAATGAGATCATTTTCGAGTATTAATGACTCTACTTCATTATTTGTAACGATATATTTAATGCTCTCAACTTGTCAAATCATTTTCTTTTTTGCGAAATTGAGTTTTTGCTGCCCAGAAAAATAGCTGTTTACCCGTGATTTTAGATTTTTTGATTTCCCAACATATATTCTAACTCAGGCTTTATTAAAATACTGGTATACACCAGGAGAATGAGGAAGGGAAGTAAGGAGTTCTTGAAAATTTTTAGCTGTCATTACGAGTGTCTATAGTATATCTATCATCATAATATGGTCCATCATCGTTATCTTGGATTCTTTTTTCTGTATACTCTCTTCCATGTTTCTCTAGATACTCAGTTACAACACCTCATAGCGTATCCATAATCATATCAAATTTATCAGTGTTTTCATCTTCTTCTACTGGATGAATGAAACTTTCTAGTATATCAACACTTTTATAAGGGGAGTGAGCATTATGTATAGCAAGTTCTTGTTCTCAGAACTTATGAATTATGATATCTCATTTATTAAAGATATTATCCCAAATTCTATGTTTATCTATTTCTACTCATTCTATATTTTCGAAATGAATACTTTCTACATTTGTTTTAAGGAGAGACCACTCAAGATCATAGACCCCATGATCTGTAATAATCCATACATCTCTATACCAATTAAAGAGCTCATATACAATTTTACAAAATATCAGAAATAAGAATATCTCGAGATACATAAAAGGAACTACTTCCCTGAGCCTCTCAGATTGATAATAGAGAAAACTTGGGAGAAGAGCTCAAAAACTAAGCCAAAGTATAAAGCTATCCATCACGCTCAGCCAGTGTTGGTGGATGATAGCCTGAATTTCTTGTCATTCTGGAATATGTTTCTCGTAAAAACTCACTTTCTATAAATTAATTTCAATTTCTACAGGACAGTGATCACTTCACATGATATCATCTCTTACTCTAGCATCTATGAGCTTAGATTCTAACTGAGTAGATATAAGGAAATAATCAATTCTCCAGCCCACGTTTCGAGCTCTTGCTCCAGCTCTATAACTCCACCATGAATATTTCTCTTCCGTATCAGGATATTTATTTCGAAAGGTATCAATAAAACCAGCATCTATATAGTTGTCCATTCATTCTCTCTCTTCTTTTGTAAAGCCTGCACTCATAGTGTTTTGCTTTGGCCTAGCTAGATCAATAGGTCTGTGAGCAACGTTGAGATCTCCGCATACTATAACTGGTTTTTTGTCCTCAAGCCATTTCATATACTGAAGAAATGCTTTATCCCAGACAGTATATCTGTAGGGAAGTCTAGCAAGATCATCCTTTGAGTTTGGGGTATATACTGTTACGTAGTAGTGATCTTCAAATTCTAAAGTAATAACTCTTCACTCATGGTTCTCCAAGAGAGTTTCATCTACGAAATCTACTGATTCATGATCAAAGCTCTCAGGATTAATTCCATTATATACAGAAAGAGCTTCTTTTTTTGAAAGCACGGCTGTTCAACTGTATCAAGGCCTTATTGCAGGATTCCAGTACTGATGATAGCCAGTTTCTTCCAGCCACTGTTGATCCTTTTTAGTAAGCTGTTCATGTCTTCCCTTTGTTTCCTGAAATCAGATAACATCTGGAGATTCAGCTTCTATTATTTCTCTAAAATCTTTTTTCAGAACTGCCCGTATTCCATTTACATTCCACGACATGTATTTCATATCTATTTTCTCTTATTACTAATACATTTATTCTATCTCTGTCTGATAAATTGTAAAGTTGAAGCAATAGTATTTAAGTCTTGATTCATATAAAAAAATCTTTAAAATACCGACTTGTAAATATATAATTAACAGTAGAAAAATATATGTCGCAAACACACGATAAAGAAGAAATCTTAGAAGAAGATATTGACGCGCAAGCTGAGAGTGAGGCAGATTTATATGAAGAGCAAGAAGATGTTATACAAGAACAACAAGAAGAAATATCTAAAGACGAGTCTGAGATTGTAAAACTCAAAGATATGCTTGCTCGATCTGCAGCAGATTTAGAAAATTTTAAAAAACGAACAGAGAGAGATAAAGCAGACATGGTGTTCTTTTTAAAACTCGATATTTTTAAAGCAATTCTTCCTCGAATAGATGACTTAGAAAGAATAATAAAAAATACTCCTGAAGACCTTCAAAATGGGCCGGTATACGAAGGTGTGTTAACGCTTCAAAAGACTTTTCTCAAAGACTTAAAGAAGCTTTGAGTTGATTCGTTTGATAGTATAGGTCAGAAAGTAGATCCAGATAAACATGAGGTAATGACCCAAGTTCCAGGTGAAGAAGGGAAGATTATAGATGAATTTGAAAAATGATATATACTGTGAGAAAAAGTTCTGAGGGTAGCTAAAGTCGTAGTAGGGAATTGAAATTAAAATCTAATATTAGAACTAACAATAAATATATCGTATACAAAATCAATCAGGAATGGATTTGGAAGTCATGTTACATATTTAGAAAGATGCTCTTTAAAGATATCAGGATTTTTGTAGTAGTACTTTTGTTTATGAAAAAGCTCTCATAAAAACTCATCAAACTCTTTGAGATGTTCTATTTTTCTTTTATATGAAGACTGAAATTGACTTGTTTGAGGTAGAAAATCAATAAAAAATAGCTTTATATCTTGGAGATTTTTTATATGTGATTCAGAAATCTTTTTTCAAAAATTACTCCAATATACTTCATCATCATGAGCAAGTTTATAACAAATAATACTATTAGAAACAACAAGATTTAAAAATACTTGTTTTTCTGAAATATCAATAAATGATTTCTTGAGAATAGTTTCTATGTGTTGCATATTATATATTTTTTGCTAAGGAGCCTATCTGTATTGAAACATCAGAATTATCCGGTGTCACTATATATCTATTGTAATCATCATGCAGTCAAGATTCTTCTATTTTGTTTTGGAGTATTATTTCTGCTAACTTTTCTCATGTAAGAACTCTTGTTGCTGGTCCAAAGGTTCATGCTCCAGGGGATGAAGCTGACTCTACAAGTTTATTACTAAGTTGGAGACTTATTAGTGAATTTGCAGTTTTTGTTCAAAATATAGCTGTATCTTTATAGTCAAATACTCATACTTCTGTGAGTATGCGCTGGAGTTCTCTGACTTCAGGGGATATGTCTCAATATGAAGGTATTCAAATTGCTTGTATTCTTTCTTGCGCTTGTATCAGAGACTGATCTTCCATTTTTTTAAACTCAATGAGAAAGTCTTGTTTCTTCTTTTCTTCATCGAGATATAGAGTGTATACTTCTTGTAGTTTTTTTCTTGTCTTAGGTCCATATGATCCTGCCCCTGGAGTTGAAACAGAACTAACTACTCAATTATTTACTTGGAAGTTATAAACTGCGTCAATAGTATCTGAGTCATACTTTCATGTATAAGTATTACTATTGTAATATGATAGCTTATTAAGTATTTCTTGTAATTCCTGTACATCTTCTACTGAGCTTGATCTTCCAAGTGATCGAGAGAATATATCTAAATCTTTAGCTTTTTGTGTTTGTGCTACCTGCACTTTCTTACCATATAGAGTAGTTGTTTTAGGGACAGCCCAACTAGGAGATGGAATAGAATTGTAATCTAGTGTAGTTTGAGTTGTAGATCGAACTACTTTTCCAGCTATTTTTCTCTTTCCCCAGTACATGGCTCTACGGAGTCATTCATCTCCGTAACCTACCCAGACATCAATTCTATCATGTGAATATCCTCTTTTTCATGCTGGAACTATAGCTCCACCTCTATCTTCTACTGATCCTACTCAGAGCCCTTTAAGCTCTATTTTTGTTCAAAACTTATATTTTCATGGGGCTGCAAGCATTCCTGAAAATACTTTTTTTCCTGAGGCTCAAGCTATTCCATTCCCATTCAGTCTTTTTTCAGATTCATAATTTCCTGTAATATAGTATTTTTGATCAGGAAGAGGTGAATAGTATGCTGTGACAATAAAATATCAGCTATCACTCGCATCGATATTTTTAGGAATAAGAGAGAGAAGACTTACTAGTATAAGTAGAATTGAAAATAACTTCTTCACGAAAATGAGATTACAATATAAATATTATAATAATTTTATCATGAATAAGCTCTCAAAGATGAATAAATGCAAAAAATAAAGCAAAGTACATATTGACTTACTTTGCTTTATTTGATTAATAATTATTTAGCAATCTCTTTGAGGTAGAGTATTTTTGCCTTTACTACTGGATTCTTATCATACCTAGGCAGTATCTGGTCTATTTGCTGAAGAAGCTTGTTTACATATGCTTCAGAATTTTTTGATTTCAATGTTGTAAATGATCTATTGAGTTTACTCTTTTCACTAGAACTTAATGAATAAGAGGTCGTCACTCATGTATCTGTCTTTTCATAGTAGGTCCAGAGAGCTGATTTTGTCTTGTTTCAAAAGTATCATGCTCCCCAGCTCTCAGAGTTGTCTATGAGTCCAATCTTTTTTTGGAGTGCTAGGAGGCTCGACTCAACCGAGCTATACTTTCCATCTACTAAACCGTTATATTCTCATAATTCTATTAGAAGTTCTTGGAGTCTGATTACTTCCTCTGATGGAGATCCAGGTTCTACTTGTAGATTTCCATACTCTAATATGATCTTATATTTTTCTGATGCTACCTTGTGGTTGTAACTATCAAACTTAGATGCAGATTCTTCAACTAATATTACTTCACTTCCTCAATATCTTTCTCTGAGCGCTGCTATAGTTTTCGGACCATACCAACCTGCAGCATCCTCACTCTTACTGCTTATAACTCATGAAGCGAGTTGAAAATCGATAAGTTCATTCTTTATACTTTGATATTTTCCATCTATTTCTTCATTGTAGAGATTAGCCTTAGTAAAGATGTTTTGAAGTTCTTTTACATCAGCTTCGATACTATTTTCAGGGTTTACACTCAATTTTGTAAGATTTCATATAGAAGATTCTCCGAAAATGATACTTACTTCAGAGCTAGGGACAACTATTTTTCACTTAATAGTGCGAGTTCCCCAAGAAAGAGCTCTTTGAAGTCATTCGTCACCATATCCCATCCAAATATCTATTCTATCATAACTGTGTCCTCTCTCTCAAGCCTTTACGATAGCTCAACCTCTATCCTCTATAACCCCAATTCATATTCACTCAAAGTATATCTTTGTTCCAAATGGATAGTTCTTAGGACCAGCTAAAAGCCCCGGAAAAACACTTTTTCCTGAAGCAGTGGTATGTCATTCACCGTTGAGCCTGATATCTCAGCTATAACTCCCAGTAGTATATCTTGATTGTCATGGAAGGGGAGAGTAGTAAGCCGTAGCAACAAAATAAGTCTCACCATCTTTTGCATTTACTTGCTGCATGTTTACGAAACTCCCAAGTATTGCCACTATTACAGCTCCTACTAGAAGCCTCAGTCTGGGTCACATAAAATCTAAATAATATTTTAAACTTGCTGATTATAAGAATAACAGACATATAGCAAGTTTGTCTAGCGGGATTCACTAAATCTTCACAAAGAGAGAAGATAAAGTTTGACATTTTCTATTAATTGATTAAAAAGTGTTAAATGTTATAATAATTTTATGATGAAAAGAACTACTTTATGGACTCCTTGCCAATGAGAATTGACTCAGCAAAATTGAAACAGAGCTTTACTACAAATAAATTCTGATGACAAGAGCTATGCATTTGATGTGAGAATTCAAATAAGCACTATAAAAGTACAAGCTACGGACTTACTATCTATTTCTAATGAAGTAGATCCCAAAGAAGTAGAACAATATTCAGTATTATGTGAATGAGTCTGAAAAACTTCCTTAGAACTATTATGATGAAATCATATGAGTTTAGCTCAAGCAGTAGAATATTTAGTCTTAGAATTAAGTCACGCAATTGATGAGATGATTGATGACCCAGTAGGATATTCAAATAGCCTATTTTTCCAAAATGCTGAGTTGAGAGCTATTAATACTGGAAGAATTTAAAATTA
This sequence comes from Candidatus Altimarinota bacterium, assembly GCA_020631575.1. Taxonomy (GTDB): domain Bacteria; phylum Patescibacteriota; class Gracilibacteria; order BD1-5; family UBA6164; genus JAACSU01. The sequence goes on from JAHDGX010000015.1 coordinate 12,347, forward strand.
TTCATGTATCAAAAAGAACCTGTACTATATATCCCTTGATTTCAAGAGCCAATTAAGCTGTGACAACCTTGAGTTACTGTAGAACAAATATGCCAAGAAAAGGGAAGAGAGTTTAAGAGAGTGATACTTCCTTGAGATATTAGATATGATCAACATAGCAAGTTCTCACTTTCTGCCATAAGAGAAAGAGTCAGAGGACTTCTTGAAAATATAGAAGACAATACAACTTTAGTAACTTATTCGCTTTCTGCAGTTCCTACGCTTTGAGCTTTTGTAGATTCTGAGGAGAAGGTTAGAAACAAAGTCTCAAAAATAGTATTTCTTCATCCTGCTACAAACCCAGTTCATTCAGTAGCTGTAATGGATTGGATGACTAATAGGTGTAGGTGAAGTGTATTACCAATAAAGCACTATTTAGATTGAGATTCTAGTAAGGTTTTTAACAGGGTAATAGGAAAATGGAATTGAAATTGAGAACAGTTTCAAGAAGATTTGAGAGATTGCAGTGCACAAGAACTAGATATAAATTGAATTCTAACTACCGGAGTTCCTAAAGCTCATGAAATTCTAGTAAGACCAACAGATGCTATTGCTGATCCAAAAGTAGATATTGATTTCATGGATTTCAGACAATTAAAAAATAATCATATTCCCGACTTAAGTAATCAAGATTTCATTAGGTAGCATTATGTCTAATAACATTTCAGTCTTTAAAGAGATTCATTCATTTGATCTCTTTTTTGGTTTTGTTATTTTTTCAGTTTATAAATTTTATAACCTCTGCTATATTTCATTCTGAAAGACCTATCGTAGAGTTTCAGTTAGACTTATAGTAGATGGAGCGAATAATCTCTTTCTGTAGTAGGGGAGAGAACATAAGAAACATTGGGATTGAAAAAGCATCTCAATCTCATAAAAACTCTTGTACTTCGTCATCGAGATGTTGTCTAATCTCTTCAAAGTAAGAAAGTAAGTTTTTGAGATTTTTTTTATGCTCTGGGTGAACTTTTTCAAAGAGAGGGAGTACTTTATTGCGGAGATAGTTTCTTGTATAGTTATTATCCTTATTAGATTCATCTTCGAAGTAGCCTAACTTATTGTCATCTAAGTACTTATATATTTCAACTTTTTCGACTCACAAAAGTGGTCTGAGTATTCATCCAGAAGATTCTTGCATATTAATAAGGCCAGTAAGCTTACTTCATCTGAGCATATTAAACATACTAGTTTCGATTCTGTCATCCAGATGATGTGCTGTAAGGACTTTATCTACGTTATAGATGTTACAAACTGCATCAAAAAACTGGTATCTTTTTTCCCTTGCGAGTTCTTCGAATCATTTTGAGGGGTAGAGTTTTTGTATTTTTTCAAAATCACAATCTGCTATCTCAACCTGGAAACCTTCTTTTTTTCATAACTCTTCTAAAAACTCCTCTTCTACTTTGCATTGCTCTCTTGTGTTATGATTGAGATAACAAGCTACTATATTAGGCTTGTAATCAGTTTTTAATAGATGATAGAGTAAAAACATACTATCAGCTCAAGTGGAGCAGGCAAGTATTATTTTCTCATCTTTTTTAAAGTGCTTTTCAAGGAATGGTACGATGTCGAAATTCATAGCTTTTAGGGTCAATATTTGAGAAATAGTATAAAGTATAGTAGTATTATGGCAAGTACTAATAAATAATTAAGTTATGTCCAAAGAAAAAGACTTTTTTAGAGAAACTACTCGGCTCATCATATCAGGCTCTATTTACACTCTCATGGGGCTCGTTTCTATATATATACTATACATGACAATGTTTCTTGTATATAAAGTACTTTCTGTTATATATATACATGTTGGGTATTTATCTGATTTTTCACAAGCAGGTCTATCAAAAGCATCTCAAATGAGTATCACTCTCACTGAAGAAGTATTATCAGTTGTTACCATCATACTTGTTCTTGTAAAGTCATTTAAGATTCTCATCTCATACTCAAAACATCACCATATTGAGATTAAGCCTCTCGTTGAAATTGCTATTATTGCGCTTCTCATGGAAGTTGTATTTAATTTCTGAGCACATTCGATGCAAATAAACTGGCTCTTTGCAGTCTTTGGACTTGGACTTATAGTCATCTACGCAACACTCCCGTATTTTAGGAGAAGAGTAAAAGTATAATCATTTCACATGGCAGGGCACGAAAATCCATCTTACGAAGAAAAATCATGCGAACAGTTCGAATCATGATTCTTTGAAGAAACATCAACTGAACTGTCTATTTGTCGATTAGAAACTCAAAGAGATATACTTAAAGAAATGCTTGAAAGTGGAGATCATTGAATATTAGAGTTATTAAATGCGTCTCCAGTTGTGAATGATGCATCCTTTTTACGATGAAGTGAATATGATCCATTAACACATTTTGAGCATCCTCCTGTAATATGAATTTTATGACTCAAGTACATAGAGGAAGAAGAAAGATATCACGAAAACTTTGTTGACTGATACGGTGAGGCATATAGAGACTTTCTTTTTACGCAAGACACGAAGCTCGCTTCAGCAAATTGATTTTTTCTCGATTATAACGGTAGAAAATGATTAATGACTGCTGCTCATGTATGACCTAGTTTTTATAGATGATTAGATACAAATAGGCCTAACTATGAGTTGGATGGTAACACTGATGCTCTCTTTTTTGATTTTGATTCAGATCTACGAAGTCATTTATCAGAAGGTTTATTAAATTCTGTCCCAAGTTTAACATCCCCCATTATTTTCCAAGGTAGTTGAAACCCTGTAGAAGGTAATATAGTTTCTACCATCTCGTTTGACCAAGGCTGATCATTTCATGACAGTATACCTAACTTAAGAATGAAAAGCTGAGCTGCTATATTGATTACTCCTGAGATAGAAAGAGAGATGCTCAATTTATGGGATAACGAATGAAGAACTGAACGCGCGTCTGAACAATGAAGATATGTTTGAAAATATATATACAGAATTTCAAGAAACGAATGGAGAAATTGATGATGAACTTCATGATCTCCTGTTTTTATTAATAATAATTGGGCATGAATCCATCTAGCTTCTACTCATATATGAGGAGTGTATTTCTGAATTTTTTCTCCTACTTCGATGATAGAAGAAACAGTTCTATCAGATCTAAACTAGGTTTATAACTTCCCAAAAACCTCTACACTATCATCCTCAGCAAGTTTGTTAGGAATTTTTTTTCCACATTTAGTGCATTCATGGATTACCATCCAGCCTTTGTTTTTATGATAATCCTTTCAAGCTGGTTTCATGATACTTTTACAGTCACTCAGTCTATCTCAAGGAAAGTCTTTATCTAAATGTTTCGAATATAAGCAATATGGGCAATGATTCCTTGCGCTTCAAGTAGGATGTTTTTCTATAGTCTTCTGACAGTTTTGACATGTGAAAGACTCATTTTTCATTATAAATCACATACTATTTCTTGTAGCTAGATTCTATAAGCTTTGCTATTGCTCTATCTTTTGATGTAACAGTTCATCAAGCGTCATGCGTAGTAGAACAAATTGATACATATTTGTAATCATGGAGATAGATATCTGGATGATGATTTGATATTTCTGCAATATTTCCAACCTGATTTACAAACTTGAGAGCATTTTCAAAATTGCGGAACTCAAAGCTAGCTTGAAGCATATTATCTTCCTCAGTGAAGTGTTTCATACTACTTTGTAATCATATAAAAGATCACTCAAACTACTGAGAGAATCATTCCAACAAGCCAAAGCCTAAATACTACAGTTTCTTCTGACCATCAGCATGCTTCTAGGTGATGATGAAAGGGAGCGATTTTAAATACTTTTTTTCATTTTCTGAGCCTTTTACTACTTAGTTGTATGATAACAGAGAGTGTTTCAAGAATAAATATAAGCCCGACTATAACAAGAATAGCAACTGTATTTGTAAGAAGTGCCATGAGTCAGAGATTTGCTCACAGGGCAAGTGATCATACATCCCCCATAAAAAATTTAGCAGGTTTTATATTAAACCACAGAAAAGCTACCAGTGCTCAGCAAATTGAAACACAAAGCGTTGAGAGAAGATAAAGTCACTGATCATAGGTTATAAATCAGTATACCCCGTAAGTGAATAATAATAGTCAGCCAGCTAATCAATCAAGTCCATCAGTAAAGTTGACACTGTTAGCTGCAGCAATAATGATAAACATAAAAAGAGGTATAAATAGAAGTCAAAGTTCTATTCAAGGAAGAAATGGAAGAGAGAGAAGAATCTCTGACCATCAGAGCTTATCATAAAACCACCATGCTCAAAGTCATGAGAGGAGTATAAGCCATATCATCTTAAACTTTGCAGAAATTCATTTAGTTTTTCATATTCCCCTGATATTCATCCAATCATCGACTCAACCAAGTAGTCAAACAGTAAAGAGAGTGAAGAGGCTCAGATATGTTTCTTTTTGATTAAGGAGGGAATTGTTAGTAAAACCAAATTTTTGAAGAATTATACTCACTACTACCATAAAAAATACACTTCCCAGTATTACAGCTCAGCCCATAGTAGGAGTTCAAGCTTTTTTCTCATGAAGTTTAAAAAACTCAAATGCTTTTCCTATAGTAGCATTTTCTCTAATCTGTTTCCCCATTTTAGCATATTGCAATAATTGTATATACTTCGGGGTACAGAGAAATCCTACTAAAAAAGTAGCAAGTCAAAAACCAAATATTTGAATCAAATTTGTATCCATTTTCTCTTATAGATAAACTAAAAATATGGCAGGATTGTATCGTGATTCACAAAAAAGTAAATCTTTTCCTTTACTTATAATCCCTTCAATTATACTAATTGAAAATATCCTACTATAACAAGTATTTATGACTCCAATAATCACAAAATGAATCATTACAGCACTTCAACTCGAAGCTGATTTGATTATTAAAAGCTTTTCACTTAAAAATACAAAGACAATCTGAACTCTCAAAATATTTGAATGAATACGAAAATGAGACGAATGAGAGGAAGAAAATATAGTTTTACTTGTTTGCTGAGAATGAAAAACCCAATCAGCTTTTGCAACTACATATTTGTGTGAGAACTACAGCCTAGAAAAGATAGTGAATATTTGAATAGTATGAAATTTCAATCATGAAACTTTTTCTATTGGAGATGTTATTATTCCAAACACTTTCGTGATGCATGACTTTTATATGCCAGAAGAAATAGACTTCCATAAAGCTCAGAGAGAAGCTATATTTCTTGAATATGCAATTTGAGAAGAATATAATCTTGAGAAATTTACCCTTCACCTGAGTTGAATCTGCGCAACAGGAGATCAGTTTATAGACAATAATGATTTACAAAGTGAAATAGTAGAAAAATTTTGAGCTGATATAGTAGATATGGAAGCTTATAGTATTCTCAGCGTTATACGAAACTATGGTATGCTTGATAAGACAGTAGTTATTAAGTCTGTAAGTGATTGAGCCGATTGAGATGCTAAAAATAACAGCATGGATAATCTCAATCTCGCAATGCAAAACGCAGTGAGTATATTAGAGTTTACGCTCTAATAATAAAAAGAGCTATAAGTATATAGCTCTTTTTATTATGCATACTTTTCAAAAAATACTTTATCCTCACCAACTCATAACTCAGTAAGTCTTTCTTGGCATCACTCAATCATAGCTGGAGCTCAACAGATATAAAATTCTTTATAGTCAGCAACAACTTTCTCAGAGAGAAAATCAGTGACATATCATTTTTTAATCATTCATTCTCAATCATCCCTACTTACTACAAGATGGTAGTAAAAATTATCTGGGTACAGCTGTTTTAATTTTGCAAATTCATCCTGGTAAAACATATCTTCCATATATCGTACTCCAAAAACTAACTGATATTTTTCACCAGAATTCTTTTTTAATCCCTCAATTATTTGATTATAGAGTGGAACGAGTCAAGTACCTGTACCGAGAAAGAGTTTATTATAAGTATTCTCCTGGAGCAAGAAGTGTCATGCTGGTCATACAGCCTTGAATTCATCTCACTCCTGCGCGTCACAGAGGAGTATGCTTCATCCTCTTCATCAATCAGATTCAGCCCACCTCTTTATTATAAGTACTGCGATATCTCATCTAATCTCTAGAGCAGAATATGATCTTCCTCAAACTCATGCGAGTATAAAAGTAAAAAACTGTCATGGGAGCATAGCCGTAACTTCGGGAAGTTTATAATGAAGCTCAAATACATCCTTTGTAAGGGGTATTTTCTTTTCAAGAACTACTTGCATTATTCACATAGAAATTTATTTAATGTATATTTACTCAAATAATATAGCTGCAAATAAAATATCAACATATTTTTCGACAATAGCTATTATTTTCTTACTATAAATATAAATTTATCTATTATTTATTCCTATGAAACACATATTAGTGAGCTGATCTACTGCATATGATAATCTTCTTCACTTTTCTGGAGATTTTTCTGAGATGGATAAAGAGCATATCCTAAATATGTCGATAGTTTCAGATAGTTTTGAAAAAAATCATGGAGGAACGTGAGCAAATATTGCTTATAATGTATCGCTTTTAGGGGAAGAACCTATCTTATTAAGCTCAGTTGGGGATGATTATGACTTTTCAGAAGTCTTAAAAGAAAAATGAAACTTACAATATGTACACAGGGAAAACTATATGCATAGTGCAAACTCAGTAATTATTTCTGACAAAAATGATAATAGGATGACTATTTTTCATCCAGGAGCAATGAAGCACGCAAGCGCATCAAAAGTATCTTATGTGCAAGAAGAGCTTGGTATCGCTATAGTCTCAGCAAACGATATAATTACTATGATTGAGCATGCAAGATGACTCAAAGAAAAGAAAGTCCCATTTTTTATTGATCCAGCACAGCAAATATCACAAATGACTCCTGATCAGCTCAAAACTCTCATAGATCTATGAGATTATCTTATAGCAAATCACTATGAATATGAGGAAATAAAACAAAAAGCAGCAATGTCAGAAGAAGATATACTCTGAGAGTTTGAAATAGTCATAATTACATACTGAGACCAATGATCACATCTCTTTACGAATGGGGCAATGCAACACATCCCAGCAATACAAACTGAGGATATAGACGATACCACTTGAGCTTGAGATGCGTATAGAGCATGAGTTCTATTAGGAATGATAGAATGATGGGATATAAAGCAATCATGTCAGCTATGAACGGTACTATCTTCATACTGTATCATAGCTCCATGATCACAACAACACCATTTCTCTCTCTGAGGGGTTATGGAAGATATGAAACATCACTATTGAGTTGAAGTGGACTTATATGACAAGAGGAAATATTAATTTGAAAACTATTTTGAAATAAGTAAAGTATCAAAAAAGTAATAAATTAGTATGAATGATATAACCGCACATAGGAATCCTAGCTCAATGTGAGCTCCGTGAAATGTCACAGCTCCCCCAACTCTTTCAGATGATGAGATAGAAAAAATTATATCAGACCTATTGGGTGCAGCTATGAAGTGAGATGTAACTGATGACACAAAGCTTGCCCAGTTATGATATCAATTTAATATAAGTTTACTCAATGGTTCTAGCTCCGAGAAAGAATTACTTTCAAATATTGATGGAATCTTCACTGCCTTTGTAAAATTTTCTCAAGAGAGATTTAAAGACTTAGTGGAAAGGTGAACTCCTGAAGAAGCAAGAAAATTTATCTTTCTAGTGAATACCTTTCTAAATCTACTAAAAGTAAAAAAGGTATATAATAATATTCCTAGGCAAGATTTTACTGATTTTTCTTCAAATCGAGATCATACACAAGTATTACAACTTACTTTACCTAGGTGAGAAAATATATGAGAGAGAACAATAAACCATTGAGGCTCTTGTCATAATTGGTCTATTATATTTAAACAGTATTTGGATACTCTTGGCATTAGATCTAGCATTATCTTTTGTAATCCATTTTCAAATCACTCTTTCACTCTTTTAGAACTGAGCTGAAAATATTATATTATTGATCCTCTTCTAAAGGTGTGAGATGACATGGTATTTGAGGTTACTTGAGATATCTGTTCTAATGATGTTGATGACAAATGAAGGAGAAATACAATATTTATATGACAAACAGCATCATGAAAAATTACAAATATTGAAGATTGATGAGATAATGAATTAAATATTGAAATGGCATATTCAAGGCCTGGCAGAAGATGAGAATTATATGATGACAGGAAAAGCCTTAGACCATATTCAAGCGTATCTGATTTTTGTAATGATTTAGATTCAAGAGAAATCGAGTATATTATCCTTTGATATAGATTAGCTGATGGGAATTGATTTGAATTAGATTTTAATAGAGAAGGATGATCTATAATGAGCCTTGAAATTACATATTGAGAGGAGAGTTTATGAAGTGTGAAACAGATTGCTAGGATAAATTTGGATCTAGAAAAGTTTATTACTAAATTTATTGAACAGCTGTTTTGAAAAACAAAAATTCGTTCAAAAGTTGCGCAAATTATAAAGCACTATAGCTTAAAAGTAAGTTGAGCCGAAAATAGTCATGAAGAACTTTTATGATCACTGTTGAACATTACAGAAAGAAATGCATTAGAAGAGTGGATTTGAGATAGCTCGAATTTTGATATTTTTTCAAAAGCTTTCGAATGAGTAGAAAGCTTTTACAGGCAGTTCACATGAAAAAAGAATGAGAGGTTGAGAGAAGAATTTGAGAGATCAACTCACTTAATGCATAAAAGAAGCGTTGTTAATTTTTTATTACTTGATGCATTTGTGGATGATCCTATGAGAATTGAACATAGAAAAGACACTTATGCAAGAAAACCAAAAATACTAAATGATGATTGAGTAAATAGAAAAGTAGCAGAACTGGTATAAAATAGTACAAGAATTACTTTAAGAATTTAGTTTATCATCCATTAATCTTGCAATTTCTGTGATTGCCTCCTCTACATTAGGGGCAAATGCTTGTCTTACAACTGTTGTTGCTGCGATAATAGCTTTTACATCATCACCATTTGCTTTACTAACATCAAAGTTATCTGGGTTTTTTAAGTACTCTGATACAATACCTGGTACAGTTAACCCAAGTGGAGTAGCAGATTTCTTACTAGTTGGATCTACTGGTACTGCTGACGGTAATTTTGAACTTACCATGAACATAATTAATTATTTAATACAAATACAAAATACTTTATTTTTTAATTATGTCAATGTTAAATATTTCATTTTAATAAATACTGTATATAGTTGAGTAAATACAT
>JAHDGX010000072.1 GCA_020631575.1 Candidatus Altimarinota bacterium
AAATAGACTGCAACTGCGTATGTTCAAAGAGATTTTTCGAGAGAATGATCTCTTTGGGATAGAGTTTGTAGATCTCGTTTGAAAGTCACACGAGATCAGTAAATTGTCAGGTTTTCCACTCGTTTGTAGAGGTTTCTAGGGTACTTATACCATACATTTCACCCTCCTTTGTCACACATACAATGAAGTTTGCATCTTGGCTTTCATATCCTTCTCACTCTAGTGCTACAGTAGCTGGTGTTACTACTCTCACAACTTCCCTTTGTACTATTCACTTTAAACTCGGATCAGATGTCTGCTCTGCAATAGCGACTTTATATCATGCCCTGACAAGACTCGGGAGATATTTATCAAGAGCGTGATACGGAATTCAGGCAAGAGCTATAGGTGCTTCAGCGTTTTTATTTCTTGAGGTTATAGATATCCCCAATACTGTATGAGCTATCTGAGCATCGTCACCAAACATTTCATAAAAATCTCACATACGAAAAAATAAAATCGTATCTTCATACTGACTTTTTAAATCATAGTATTGCTGCATTGCAGGAGTGTGAGCTTGCATTATTTCATAAATATTTTACTTCTAAAGTACATTTTTTTTCTTCCAGTACGTGTCTTCGTTGTATCTATAAAACGAGATACATTTAAAAGAAGTCAGAGTCATAAACACAAGGATAATAGTGAACTCCCCCCATAGCTTACAAATGGAAGTGTGATTCAGGTAAGAGGAACAATATTGAGGTTTACTCCTATGTTTATACAGGCTTGTAAAAGTATCCAGCAAGCAAATCAAAAGGCATAATATCTCGAGAAAAGATCCGGAGAAAAATAAGATATATAAAATGCTCTATACGCTATGTATGAAAAGAGAGAGAGCAAGACCAGCACTCCTACAAGTCAAAGCTCTTCAGCTATCACTGAAAATATAAAGTCTCATTGGACCTCAGGAAGATATCAAAACTTTTGTATAGAGTTTCAAAAACCCAGTCCAGTGACACCTCAGCTCCCTATAGCTATAAGGGCTTGCTCTGATTGATAATGAATTGTTTTTTTAGATATCGCAGACTTACTATCAGTGAGAAAGTTATCTATACGATCAGTTATATAACTCAGTTTGTTTTCATCCCCTACTTTTTCCTTATCGTGCTTTCATCAAAAATACACTCAGAGACTCAATACGATTCAGAGTATTCAGAGTATTAAAAGGTAGCGTACATTTGCTCAGGCGATAAAAAACATCATCACAGACATAGGAATAACAACCATTATTGTTCAAAAATCGGGCTGCATTCATACCAAGAGTAAGATTATAGAAAGGATTCAAGCAAAGGGGAGAAACCCCTCTTTAAAACGAGATATATTTTTTTGTTGCCTCTTAAACAGATATGCAAAAAGTACGATAGTCGCAAACTTCAAAAACTCGGTTGGCTGGATAGCAAAAGGGAGAAATGGAAGATCAATCCATCCACGTGCTCCATTCCAACTCGGTCATATAAGTAGTACTGCAACAAGTAAAACGAGAATAAGTCCAAAAAATTGACGTGCATATTTCTCGAAAAAAACATATGGCACTTTCACAGTTACTGCAAGCAGAAAAAGTGAGAGTAGTACATGAAATATGTTTTTGCGCACAAAAAAATAATTATACGGTTCATCAATCAATCATGCAGTCATCATGTTGGTTGTCACCTTAAAAGAAGGGTATATAGATACAGATGATATCATAATCATTCAGAAGATGATCAGTATAAGCACCACAAAAAAGAGCTTATAATCAACTGATTGACTGATATTTTTCATAGGCTAGATTCTTATACGAATAGGTTGGAAGTCTGGAAATATGAGAAATAGGACTGTTTGACAGATTGCAAGAAAAAGGATCACCACTATAGGAGTGAGATCAATCGGTCAGAAACTTGTAGGGACAATTGAGCGTATCCATCTATAGACTGGGTCTATAATATCTGACAAAAATTTTGGTCTCCACTTGAGTCACATGAGGAATAACCATGAGAGTATCACATCTGCTATCACGAGCATTTTCAAAGCTTCAAAAAAATACCATATACCATTCAATCATGTAAAAACGAGATCATTCATAATTTAACTGTTAGCTGTTTTTAAAAATGCATTTTTTGCTGCTTCTTCTTGGGATTTTTTCTTACTGGATCAGCTTCACTTTCAAAGCTGTTTCTCTCATATATAGACTCCAGTGATATAGGTCTTATCATGATCTGGTCAACTATCTTTGAGTACTTTATATTTTGGAGTTTCGTCAAAATTTGACTGACTATATTCCTGAAAGAGTGTTTTGAAGTCTTTTATATGCTTTGAAGCCATTATATCATCAAGCGTGCTATATACATGTTTGAGTGTAAAGCTTTTTGCTGCTTCAAATCATAAATCTATATACATAGCTCATATATATGATTCTACACAGTTTGCTAGGAGATAATCATTGGTTCTTCATCCACTTGATTCTTCTCATTTTCACAAAAGTAAATATTCACTAAATCATAGATTCTTCGCAACCGTTGCGAGATTTCTTCCTCTCACCACAGAACTACGTATGTCTGTAAGCTCTCATTCTGGTTTTTCAGGAAAATCATTAAACAGCTTCTCTGTTACAACAAGCTCTAAAACAGCATCTCACAAAAACTCAAGCCTCTCATTATGCTCAGGAGCTTTATCTGGACGTTCGTTTACGATACTTCTATGCACAAAGGCAAGTATATATAGTGATATATCCTTGTGGGCTATATCTAAATCGCCGTTGAGCTTTTCATATATTGCTCTGATTTTTGTATCGTCTGTAAATTTCTTCGTTGCAACCAAACTTAGCTATTTTAAAGGAATATAGGTAATCCTGTTCTTCAGATTACACTTACAATTTTTTTGTGTAAAATCGTATTTTTAGAGTAGAGATTTTTTTGTTTTTTGCAATTTCTATTGAGCAAAAAAAGAAAAAGAAGTATCAAGCTTGTATTTTTCTATATCAGCATTGATAGTTTCTATGTCTTGATATATCTTATTGAGTACTCCATTTACGATTCTTTTTGATGAGTCATCGGCATACATTTTTGCAAGTTCTACAGCTTCGTTTATAGTAACTTTTGCAGGAATTTCTTCTTTGAGGAAAAACATTTCTATGATTCCTATCATGATTGGAAGAGTATTTTCGATATTCATATTTTCTATATCAAACTTTGGTGCGTATTTTTTGATGAGCCCAAGACAGTACGCTTCTTTTTCTATCAGGAGCTGTTCCATTTCGCGTATATATCATTCATCGAGATCAACACGGAATTTTCCATGAAAAAAACTGTCCATAAATGTTTCCTCTTGGATGACTCAGCCAAGTGAACGAGCATACATTTTTTGAAGTAAGAATTTTCTCGTTCTCGAGCGCGATA
>JAHDGX010000073.1 GCA_020631575.1 Candidatus Altimarinota bacterium
AGAAGTATAGATTTATAGAATATGAGAAATCATAGAAGTATAAAAATACCCCAAGGAAGTTTTTGAAATACTCCGTAGAGCATACTAGATGAGAAAAAACTAAATATTTTTTTCCAGACTTCACTGTCACTTAGAATACTATTGTTTGATAAAAATGAGAGTATTCCTATGAGAAATATTGGAAGCAAGAGTCATAAGAGTATATTTGAAAGACTTTTTGATCGAGACGCTATACTAATTCGAGGATTGAACATGAAAAATAGTCACATTACAGGTATGTTAAGAAGAGCTAGTGATAAGATTCATACAGAATGTTCCTTAATAAATAGCTGATATCAATCAAGCATTTTTTGTGACTGATAAGTTGTTATTTCTATTTGATATGAAATAACAAGATAACTGAGGAATCATATAATAAGTCCAAGAAATAACTTATAAAGAGAATCACTCTTAGATACAAATGCTCAAATTCATGCTGCAGCTCCAAGCGCAAGAAGCAGAATATCTAGTATTCACATATTTATTTTTTATTGAAACAAATTACATATTCCTCAAAACTCCTATCCCTACAGGCATAGGGTTTAAACTCTGTAAATTTTTCATACCTTTTCTGTATTTCCTGTGTAAGATCTCGAAAATCTTCTCATTTAAATACTTTTAATACAAGATTTCCTCATTTTTTTAAAAACTCATCAGCAAATTCAAGTATTGCTATATTGAGCTCAACACTTGCATATTGGTCAATATCTTTTCGTCATGTTGTGTTAGGAGCAATATCACTTGTTATGAGGTCAAAGTTTTTATTTTCTCATATAAGCTCTTCTACCCTGGGTCTGAGAGTATCAAACTCAAAGATATCATGCACCAGCGTGTTAATATGTTTCTGAGAGTATTTATCAATTGGCTTAAGATCTATTCAGACGATATTTCCAGTATCTCGTATTATTCTCTTGATATACTGTATAAAGCTCCCCGGAGCAGCTCAGATATCGCATATATCCATTCACTCTTCTATGAGTTCAAAGGTTTCCTGTATTTCTTTGAGTTTATACACAGATCGCGCTCTGTATCACTCTTTTTTAGCCATTGAGAAATATTTATCATGCATCTGATACGGAGCTGGTTTTTTCTTTTTCACTCGCTGAGCAACTGACTGATGTCATGCTTTCTTTTTCTTAACATGCTTTGATTTTACAGCTTCTCACTTATATTTTCGTACCATTGTGTTTTTCTAAAAATTATGGGTTTATAGTACAAAAAAAAGAGCTAAAATCTAGCTCTTTTTTTAAAACATATATATGTCTCATAAGAGATACAGTCCAAGTCACAGCATGAGTATTCATACGGCAAGATGTATTTCTTGTTTATACATCTCTCTATATTCCTTAAGCATTGCTATGTCGGCACTTCCAAGTGAGACTAGAAAGGTTATAATTACAAACGGTGTAATAAATATAAGATTATAAATAAGGAGGTATATGTATCCTGTCATATTTATAGTAGCACTTTCACTTGCGAGATATGAGAGTATAGTAAGATATGGTCATCCAGTACATGGAAGTAAGAAGAGACTGATAAGAATACCTATGAAAAATGCTCAACTTGGAGAATGTATTTTTCTCAACCAGGTCTTTGATTTTATCTTAAGGAATCCTGGCATTTCCATAGTGAAGTACTTTCCAAACCAGAAATAATCTTTGATATTCGCAAGTCAGATTCATATTGCAAGTATTGCTGCTCAAATTTGTAGATATTGTGCTTGGTTTGCAAAACTAAACGCTCTATAGAGTCATACTCCCATAAGGTAGTATGAAATAAATATACTAAGAGTAAAGGCAAGTCCCGTAAAAAGAACTTTTTTATATGATCATGTCTGCGAAAGTATGCTTCAAAGTATAACAAATAGTATAGCAAAAGCGCATGGGTTGATACTATCTGCAATTGCTGCAGGAAGAAGTATGAGAAGAAATTGTATGTCCATTATTTACTTGCTCATGAAGCAGTATTTTCCTCTTCAGCCTGAGTCTTTGATTTTTCACTCTGTTCAGCTACTGCTGGAGTTTGTCCGAGTCTTGATGTCATAAGTTCTAAAGCTGGTTTTACTCCAACTGCAACTTTTCCAGTAACCGTATCATAGACAAATGGCACTCCATCACTTTCTGGTTCTAGCTCTTCGATGAGTTGTAGGAATATTTCCCTATTTTCGGTATTTTGGTATACCTCTCTTTTCTCAATTGAAATTTTTGAGTAGAGATCTCTTGATTCAGCTATCCTATTAAGTTCCTGACAATGAGGACACGTAGCTCAGAAAAAATATTTATATTCAGCATCAGGATTTATGATATCCATAGGAGCCTTTTCTCCACAAGACGTGAGGATAAAAATAGTAGCTATAATAAGTCCAAGTATTTTTTTCATAATAGTATAATAATAGAGGTAATGTAATTAAAAGTATGAATTAAGCTTAAGAAATAATTAAGTTTAGTGATCCATCTTATGGATTCAGTGTAACCACTCTGTGAGAAGTACTAAGATTCCATTTTCATTTGTTCATCCACAGCTTCCTGGGTCATATTTTTCGTTATATTCTCCAGCATTGTTAGAGACGGTTTCATAGAGTTTCATTAATTCCTCTTCACTTTGATCTCAATACGAGATAAGGAGTCGATCTTTGGATCATATGAGTGTGTTGAAAGGATTTTTTACAATCCTTCAATTTTTTACAAATGATATTGTAGAGTCTTGCTCGGTGCTAAAATACTTTCAAGCTTGCTCTCAAAACTCACTTCAGATGATAAGTGAGTCTTCAGAAAAAACAATGCCATTGTTACTAAAAAAATGTCCCCAAGCCACTCCCTCATCATGAATATGGATGGTATCCTGGTTTCTTTCATGAAGATGAGCTCTATCTTCAGGTGTCTTTTTTCCTGTTATGCTACAGCCTGCAATATCTTCTGAAAATTTTTCATCAGTAAAATCTATTCTCTCTCAATTTACATATAGTGCAAAGTTTGCATGAAAATGCGGTGGGATGTGCTTACTTCCAGAATGTATGTATCATCAAAGATAGAGTATAAATCCTAGAGCTGCTAGCAGTAGGAGTGAAAGTATTTTTTTCATAAAGGTGGTATAATTATTTACTCCAAGTTATTGTAACTATAAAAATAAAAGGGAGAAAGATTTTTCTCTCTTTTATTTTAAATGTATTATCTAAAAAATCCTTTCTTTTTTGCTACTTCTTTTTTAAAAAGTGACCTGGTAAAGTTTTCGCCACAACATCCTTGAAGCATAAGATATACTCATATAGAGAGAAATGCGGCTCCACTCATAAATGGTGGACTTGTGACAACTGGGTTGAGGAGCATCATAATCACTCCTATAGTCATGATTTCTATCTTGAGAGCAAAAG
>JAHDGX010000016.1 GCA_020631575.1 Candidatus Altimarinota bacterium
CGCATATCACGAAGGACTTGAAAACTCGTTTGCCCCGTTGGTTTATCTATATAGAAAAATCCGTCCATACCTACTGATAATCATATTCTGCAAGTCAGCTAAAAAACTTAGGTTTCGTAGAAATATCTAAATCTGGATGTGTAAATGAAAAAGTCTTAAAGTTGAAATATCCTGCATCAAGAAGGACTTTCCCGATAATCTCTTCTGGGCCGATATAGTTCGTCCTCACGCTGCAACTCTGGAAACAAGTACGGCTATCTGTAGAATGATTTCTATTATCTCACATCACAAAATATCTATCTTCCGGAACCTCATATATATACTCAGATGTATCTGATTTTATATATGTCTTCTCGTTATTTTCATCTGATAAATATGTATCTTCATCGAGAAGAGAGAAATCTGATGCTCACTCTTCTTTGAGATATACTTTACCATCTTCAATCTTAAGAGTTTCTCATGGGAGTGCTATAACTCTTTTGATAAAGTATTTTCTCTCTTTACTGACTCCTGGAGCAAAGACTATAACATCTCCTCTCTCTACCTGCTGAGTTTGTCAAAAAAATGGGAGGTTTCTATATGAAAACCTGTCTACCAGTATAAACTCTCTATCATAATAGGTTTCATACATAGATTGCCCATTAATTTTAAACGGCATAACTAGAAACGTTCTCAGAACAAAAACAATAAGCAATATGATACAAATATCTTTCAGAAAATCTAAAGCCTCTCCAGTAAAGTCTTTCACAAATATATTAAATTTAGAATAATTTTCCCTTATTATATTTCTGAGATATAAAAAGCAAAAGATATACAAATAAAAGACCTTCTATACAAAGGTCTTTTTATATTACTATTCATCAGCCTTGAGCCAATCAGGGATCTTCATGCCATCATCCCAAAGTTCATCTTTTTTAACTGACTCGTCTTTTGTATCAGTCTTAGGAGTCGCTTCTGATTCTATTTTCTTCTCAGTCGTTTTTTTAGGAACTACCTCTTTCTTGATTGAATTTTTTTTCTGCGTTGGCTTCTTAGGAGCTGTTGATTCAGTTTTTTTAGGTTCTGAAGATGCTTTAGCCTCTGAGCCTTTCCCCTCAACTACTTCCTTTTCTGGGCCGGCTTCTGGTTTTGACTCCTCCTTTTTTGGCTCATCAAAACTTCCTTTAAGCCAATCTGGAACATCTGCATCTGTGAGTATTGGCTTTGTATCTGTTTTATCTGTTGCAGGGAGAGTCGCATCTGTAGATGGAGTTTCTGTTTTTACTGGAGTCTCTGCTTTTGCCTGCTTACTTTCCTGAGAGTCTTTCTTTTTCGAGGAAACTTCTGCTTTCTCTTGTTTTGGAGCTTCTGTTTTATCTTCACTTTGAGCTTCTGGAGCAGCTTCTTTTTTTGGTGCATCAAAGCTTCCCTTGAGCCAATCTGGAACAGTAGAATCATCACTGATTTTTGTATCTTTTTCAAGATCAAATTCCTTTTCACTTGGAGCTTCCTTTACATCTGCAGACTTTTTAGGGCTTTCTTTAACACTCTCTTTTTCTTCTTTCTTTTCTGCTTGTTTGACTTCAGGCTTTGGAATCGGTGCTGTTTCTGTCTTTTTTTTGATAGTCTCCTCCTTTTTTGGAGCTAGGTTTGTATCTTCTACTGGTTTTACATCATCAGCAAAGTTTCATTTGAGCCAAGCAGGAACTTCATCAGAAGAAGCTTCCTGCTTCTCTATTTTTGGAGCTTGCGTCTTTTTTTCTTGAGAGACTTCTTTTTCTGAAAGTGGATCTACAGGAGTAGAAAGTATATCTGAAGTATCTATTTTCTCATCTTCAAACTCTGCTAATATATCTTCTGCATCTGACACTTCTACATCTACTGCTTCTGATTTAGAGAAAGAAGTGGTTTGACTCACGAACTCAGAAAAGCTTTTTTCCTTATCTTTATTGAAAATCAGATATACAAGGTAGAAGAGTCATACAATTACAAGGAACCCGAGAATAAAGTATCAAATCCATTTTAGGATGGTCATAAGTATACCAAGTCCTCCTGAACTCTCTCATTGAGATTTTGTTGGTTCTTGCTCTATTACTTCATTTTTCTCTGCTTCAGGAATTTCTGAAACTTCTCATCCATATACGAGCGAAGTAAGAATCGCTTTGAAATCAAGTTTCTGATCGTTTGTCATGAGATCTGTTCCCCCAACTGCTTCAAGTATTTCTTTTCCGAGCGCTTTATTGTACTCTACATCATCAGATGATCGAATATCTTCGAGTTTTGAAAGAAGCGTATCATAACATGTTCCTTCCTCCACGCTACAAACGATGTCTTTTGGAATCAGATTCACAAGAGCCTGATAGGTAATTTGTTTTGCGCTCTGATCCTCTTGTCACTCTACAAGAAGAGACTCAAGAATCCCTATAAGTTCATCTTCGTTACTCAGTCCAAGTTCAAATATATAGTTCTCAAAATCAAGAATAGTACGGGTCTTTTCTGTATTATCATTCCAGTTTTCTTGAAGTTTTTGTACAAAGTTGAGTGATCTAAGTTTTTGTTGTTGTGGGAGCTTGAGAAGAATCGCTTTAAGCGCTTCTATTTTTTCTTTTTCTGATTCACTTACTCATTCAAATACAATAGTATCTGGGTCAATATTTTGTTCTTCGATGTAGGTCTTTTCTATAGTAAAATCTTGAGTTCCAAGGACATTTCCTTCTGCATCTTTCAGAAATAATCGTACATTTTGGGTATTGTATGGTGAGAGTGGTATTTCTATCACATCTCCTGACACATAACTTGCTGTTCCTTTATTATCCTCATCATCATCAGCTCATCCATTGAGATCACTGTCATTTTCTATATCATAATCTATTCCATATACCGTAGCGCTATCAATGCTCTCTCCCATGTATACAAATGCTTTTTGCGACTGGTCATCAAGTACTATTTTACCATCTTCAATAACCGGAGAAGTAAATGCAACGAGATTTCCAGATCTTGTTTTAAGGATATTTTTTATATTCTTTTTTACTGATTTTTTTACTTCTTTTACTTTTGTTCCTTCCGTAATCGAGAGTGTTACTTCATGAGTTACTTTTCCATCAGTATAGGTGTGTTCAAAGTATGTTCCTGATTTCTTTGTTCCATCACCGAGATCCCAAGTTCTTGAGTCTATTTGTCCTCCTGAAGTATCAAAGAAGATAGTCTTGTTTCCTATAGAAATATAGTCAAAATCTGCAACAAGCTTATTACTTACATTCATTGTAATATTTTTTGTTGAACTTATTCCTCTATATTTCACTTTTACTTTTGCGTAAAATTCACCTGATTTTCTATATTTATAAGTCGTAGTAGGAGTTGATGTTTGCGTGTCATAAAAACCATCTCCATCAAAATCCCAACTAAAACTCGCATCCTTTACTATTTCTTGTCCAAGAATATTTTTCGCTTTTGCGGTAAAAGTAATTTCTTCTCCTATAATGGTAGAGTTATCATTCACCTCTAGGTCTACAATAGGAGTATTTATATTATCCCCCGTTACGGTCGTAAAATACTTGGCTCCTGTCACTTCTTCTGACGTAACTCTTGATTCATTATTATCCTTGAGAATTGCTACAAAGTAATAATTTCCTGTAATTTTTGGTATAACAAATGCTGTCGCTGAAGTAGAAGTCGCTCTAAAGTCTTGCGGCTCACTATCAGTATCTGTGTAATAATACCAGAGATATGATTGGATTACCCCATCTGGATCATTTGCTCCCTGCGCATCAACTCTCACGATAAGTGGATCAGCTAAGGGATCTTCTACTTGTATTCTAAGAGAAGACATAGTAGGCTTTACATTTCGAACATCAAGCATCATCTCTGTTGCTGATGTTTTATTATTTTTATCACTCTTAACTGTGAGCTTCACTGGAAAACATCCTATTTCATCAAATCTATGAGATACACTCGTAGAAGTAGCAAATTTTCCATTTCCTATTTTCCATGAGTACTCTAGTCCATTATTTTCTCCATCAATATTAATTGATTCTGATCCATCAAATTTAAGGGTACTCACTCTATCTACTATGTAACCACCAGCTCATTCACACGCATCTGCATCATAGAGTGGTTTCTCAAGTGTTCCATATGAAAGATCTATAAACGCAAGAGGAGTATCTGAATCACTTACGTATACGGTTCGCGTAAATGTATTTGAATTATTTTCTTTATCTGAAACCGTAAGTTTTACATCAAAAGATCCACTTTTATCATAAGTATGAGTTGTCTTATCTATGGATCATCCTGTTTGTTTTCCATCTCAAAAATCCCATTCATAGAGCTCAGCTTCTGGAGATTCTGCTACAAATCTAATAAATCCATCTCTTTGGATCACTCTTGGAAATGCGTACATATCAACAGAGAGGATAGAATCAATATCAACACTTCATTTTTTTATCGTTGTGAGTCCATCAAGATCTGTTACTTCTAAGTTCACACTATGAGTTCCTACACTATCAAAAGTGAAGTATCATACTGATCCGTTTGCATTTGCATCTTGCAGTTTTACTCTTGCTCCATCGATATACCAATCATACCTGAGGTTTCCATCATCTGAAATATCAGGATCAAAACTTCTCGAAGCATCAAGAAATACTTTATTTGGTTTGTTTGCTTGTTTGATTTCTGTTTCAAACTCAGCTATTGGAGCTTGACTTGTAACGTATACAATTCTCGTATCTTGGTCAACTTCACCTGATGACCGACGTACTTTGAGTCGCACGTTATATTTTCACTTATCACTAAAGCTATAAGTCAGCACTTTATCACTTACTTGGTGTATGACTCTATCTGCATCTATATTTACGATCTCCCAATTGTATGTAAGATCCCTATATACCCCTGACGTTTTTGCTGCAAAGGTGAACTTATCTCCGATAAAACCATCTTCTCTATTCACTTCAATAGTTGCAATTGGATCGTGAATAGAAACTATAAATGTACTTTCGACTGATTTTCATTCATTCGTTACCATTTTGAGCTTCACCTCGTAATCTCCCTCTCTTCCATATCTGATTCGTTCTATTTTAGGTGATCCTCTATACGATCTTGTGACTCCGTTACCAAAATCCCAACTCGTTGAGCTAAACTGTGTTCCTGAAGTAGGAGTAGAGCTTGTAGCATCAAAGAGGAGCCCATAGGCAGCATCATCTGGAGTAAACTTGAGGAGGGTATTATCTTTTACGCTATCGCTGTTTACCTTTACTATAAGAGAAGCTATTTTTTCATTTACTGAAATATCTATTCTTTCTCTGTATGGAAGTACATCTGTAAACCCTTCTTCATTTTTATGAGAAGATGTTACATCCAAAAATACTGAATACTTTCCTTCATTTCTAAAACTATAATTAATAGAAGGCCCTCTTCCTATCACTACCTTCTGTCCTGCATTGTCTATCCACCACGTATAGTTCCCGTCTAGAATCTTTGATCCGGTCGGGTCTTGTACTTTTGCTCTGAGTGTTGTAACCAGAGGGGCATTTCCTGAGATAGGACTTGCTTCAACACTTCCAGAAACAGAGCTGATTTCTACTTTTTCTATATAATCTGCCACTCACTGAATAATTTCTGTATATGCTGATTCGTTTCCAGGATATTTTGCTCCTTTCTTGAGGTCAATGTTGAGCTCTGCAAGGTAGTTTTTATTTACTAAGTTATCTGGAAGATATTTATATCATTCGTCTGCAAGAACTGCTATCTTACGTATAACATCAACATCCAGCGCGTTATTTACTTGATAGTTTTCTCTGAGAATAAAAAACTGCTCTGTGATTCTATAACGAAATTCGTTAAAAGTTCCCAGATCTATACTTCGAAGTGTTGTATAGATTGGTTCATCTTTTGAACTTGCTGCAGAAGCTTCATGTAGAGGTAACATCGCTAGTAAAGCGAAGAATAGAAGTATCTTTGTAATAATATGTTTCATAATTTTCGAAAGGAAGTTAATTACATTCCTCTAAACTCTATCACAAAAATTAGAGTGGAGCAAAACACTCAGCTAATAAAATCATGAGTATCTCTTGACAAAACATTTTTTTAAAGTTGTTATTCTCTCTTGAAACTCATAATAAATATCCTATAATTTTTATATCTATAATTTGCTGAAAAAACTGGAAGTATATGTTACAAATTGAAATCTGAAAAGATAACCCGATCCTGCGAACCGTGTGTGAGCCTATCAAACAAAATGAGTGGAAAAAATATGTAAAGCTCTGAAAAGAAATGGTCTCGTATATTAAAAATCCTGATCACGCTTGAGTCGGTCTTGCTGCTCCTCAAGTATGAGTAACAAAGAGAATTATGGTCTGCTCTCTTCTTAAATCTTGGGATGATGAGAGCTTTAAAACTATTATGATGATCAATCCTGAAATTCTAGAATCATCAGATGAAACGCTCTGTGATATAGAAGAGGGGTGCCTCTCTCTCCCGAAAGCAAAAAAATGATATGTTGCCCGTCACAAAGATATCAAACTCTCGTATTATGACGAAAAAGCAAAACAGCAAATCATCAGACTCTCGGGATTAGCTTCTGTCATCGTCCAACACGAAATCGACCATCTCAATGGTGAACTCTATATAGATAAGTTAGAGAAATAATGCAAAAAAATATTCTCATCCTCTGACTTGGAGCTTTTGGTTTTGTAGTAGCAAAACATCTGGGAGAAAATAATCCTGAAACAACTATCTATGCAAGTGAGATAAATCCTGAAATTTATAACTCTATTACTGAAACTCGAAAACATCCATACTTTTTTGAGTGAGTGATGCTCCCAGATAATATAGAGCTCATAGCAAACGTTGCGGATTTCCTTCCAGAAGTTGATATCATTATCTCTATTATCCCCTGTCAGTTTGTATGATGAGCATTTCAGGAAATTAAAGATAGTCTCAAAGATTGAGTCACTATACTGAATCTCTCAAAATGAATCGATAATCAGAGTATGCAAACAGTAAGTCAGAAACTAGAGACTGTTTTAGAGTGACAGAGCTATAACTATGTCTATCTTGCTTGAGGGATGATTGCTCAAGAACTTGTAAATAATAATATGCTTGGAGCTGATATCGTATGCGAGGATTTTGATGTTTGATCACAGCTACAAAAACTCTTTCTCTCTGATAGTCTCGATATTAATCTCAAGATCTCTGATCCAAAAAATACTGAACTTTACGCAGCACTTAAAAATATTATAGCTCTCATACTCTGATATCATGAATGAAAATGAGAATGAGCGAGTAGTAGATGATATTACCTCTCAAAACTCTTAGGAGAAATGAAAGAAGTAATTATGCTACTCGGCTGAAGTGAAAGTATAGATTTTAGCGATTATGCCCTGTGTGGAGATATCATAGCTACATGTTTTGGTTGATCACGTAACAGGCTTCTTGGAAATATGCTCTGAGAATGAAGGGATATTTCAGAGGCTCTCTGAGAGCTACAAGCTCAAAATAAAATAGCTGAGTGATACGAAACTCTCAAAGGAGTATACTCTCTTACAAGCTGAAAAGCCTGATTTGAAGAAATAAATTCATTTGGAAAAAAGTATATTCCTGTAATTCCAAGTATATAATATTTTCTCCACAATCTTTTCACATCAAAAATCATTTCTCATTGTATGGATGATAGTTTTTTTTATACTAAAAATATATTTTTTGACTGTTTAGAAATGTTTGTAGTAATTGATTGACTTGATGGCTCTGGAAAAGGAACACAAACAAAACTTGTGGTAGCTGAATTAGAAAGACAAGGAAAGAAAGTTCTCCTACTTGATTATCCTCGCTACGGACAAAAATCTGCATACTTTGTAGAACAATATCTCAACGGAAAATATGGAACTGATGTCTCTGCAAAAAAAGCCAGCCTCTTTTACGCACTTGACCGTCTGGATGATCTACACAACGCTCAAGAAAGCTTCTCGAAGTATGACTATGTAATATCAAATAGATATGTATCCGCAAGTATGATCCATCAAGCAGGAAAGATACAGGACTCAAATAAAAGAATACAGTTTCTTGATTGGCTTGCAGAGCTAGAATTTGAAATATGCTGAATCCCTAGACCCGATAAAGTACTCTTCCTCGATGTACCTCCTGAGGTGAGTCAAAGACTTGTAGAAAAAAAAGAAGCAAGAGAGTATATTAAAGATGGATCTAATAAAGATATTCACGAAGCAGATGATAATCATATGAATAATGCCTATAGTGCAGCTCTCGAGGTAGTAGATCACTTCTCTGATAGCTGGGAGCGAGTCGAGTGCTGTGAAAATAAGAAAATTCTCCCCATTGAAACAATAACTGAAAAAATACTTACTAAAATAATATAAAATGAAAAAAAATATCGTTTTACTATGGGTTCTAAGCATGATATTATGATTAGCATGATGCCAAGAACAAAACTATGACATACAAAAAATTATTGAAAAAGTTCAAATATGTGAAGTAGATAGTGATTGTACAGTAATGTATGATATTGCCCACACAGGCTGTTGTTCATCATGAAAAATAGCTATAAATAAAAACTTTTTACAACATACTCAAGAGATAAAATCATACTATGAGATCAAAAGCTCTGAATTTGATTACGCAACATCTGGTTGTGCAAATGTAAAATGTACTGTTTTTTGAGAGAATCCTAATAGTAAGTGTTTTGAGAATAGATGCGTACTTATATATGGTAAGTAAAATTATTATACAAATGAGACTTATATACTAAAAATAATATAAAATGAATCAAGTAGTAACAGATAAAATGAAACGAGAAATCCTCGTGGTTTCGTGTGAAAAGCTCTTTGAAAATATTCAGAGAGAGACAAAGGTATATGATACTTCTAGTGATTTTGAAAGTATTATTGTAGAGCACTCAGAGTTTATGATCAGATGAGAAGCTGAGGTAAATTTTAACTACAAGCAACCTATTCCCTACGCAATAGTTTTAAATGAAGTGAATGAAATATTTGTGTATAAAAGAGGTTGAGCTGGAAGTAATGCGGGGGAATCAAGACTCCATGAAAAAATAGCCATCGGAGTAGGTGGACATATTGAAAGAGAAGATGAAAACTCTGAGAATATTCTGAAAGATTCTCTTATCAGAGAAGTAGAAGAAGAGCTTAACGTACCAGAGGATATGATAGATGAAGCCTTTCCAATAGGATACATTAATCAAGATACTGATGAAGTGTGTAAAGTGCATTTATGAATTGGATATGTGGTAAAACTCAAAACCTCAAACTTTGATCTACTTGATGGAGAACTTGCTCACTGAGAATTTAAAAGCTTTGATGATCTGATGAGTATGATAGATTCATGAAACTACGATGTAGAACCCTGGACACAAATGCTCGCTCCAGAAATACAAAAATACATATAAATTTCCGTACACAATTTTATATCTTCCTAATATAAAAACCATGAAACAATACCTTGATTTACTCCAAGAGATAAAAGATGCTTGAGTTCATAAAGATGATAGAACTGGTACATGAGTTACGAGCGTCTTTGGGATGCAGGCAAAATATAATCTTGCTGATGGATTTCCTCTCGTCACTACAAAAAAGACCTTTCTCAGGATTATTATTGTAGAACTCATCTGGCTCATCAGAGGAGAAACAAATATTAAGTATCTCGTAGATAGAAAATGTCACATCTGGGATGAGTGGCCATTTCAAAACTACCTGGAGCAAAATGGACTTGCGCAAAAATTTGAGAAGCATAGTGAAGCGTGGCTGGCTGAAAAAAAAGCATTTATAAAAAAGATACAAGACCTCCCTGCCGATGATGAGTTTGTTGTAAAGTGGTGAGATCTTGGTCCTGTCTACGGACATCAATGGAGAAACTTTAATGGAGGACATACACACGCATTTAAAACTGGAAATACTGATACAGCTAATACTTGAGTAGACCAGATAGCAAAAGTCATAAATACTATTAAAAATAATCCTACTGATAGACGCATCATCGTCTCAGCATGGAACCCAGCTCAAAAAGATGATATGCTTCTCCCTCCATGTCACGCATTTTTTCAGTTTAACGTAGATACAACAAATTGAGTCCTCAATCTGCAACTCTACCAACGATCAGCAGATATATTTCTGTGAGTCCCTTTCAATATAGCATCATATTCAACTCTGCTTATGATGGTTGCAGAAATCACTGGTTTAAAACCATGAACATTTGTACACACTCTCTGAGATGCCCACATCTATGATAATCATATAGACCAAGTAAATGAGCAGCTTACAAGAGAACCTCTTCCTCTTCCTGAACTCAAAATTAATAAAAAACTGAACTCTCTTGAAGACATAGAAAATCTTGAATGGGAAGACTTTGAACTCATAAATTATAAGTCACACTGAGTCATAAAAGCTCCCGTAGCTGTATAACAATAAAAAAGACCTTATACGCAAGGTCTTTTTTTGTTGCCTAAGCATATATATGGTATAATTAAAATATATATTTCTTTCATACAAATATGGACTTATTTTCTCCTTTTTGGATATCTATCGCAATCTTTACAATAACGTTTATTGGGATTCTTTCTGAGCAAGTTCATAGATCTCTCATAGCGTTCTGCTGAGCTGTGGCTATGTCGATCATCTGATGAATGCTTGGATGGTATACTCCAGGCCAAATTCAAAATTCTGTAGACTACCCTACACTTCTCCTACTATGAGGAATGATGGTACTTGTTGCTGTTATGGAAAAAACATGAGTATTTGAATACCTCGCTATTAGAATAGCGAAAAAAACACACGGGACTTATTGGAAGCTTCTCGTAGCTCTTGGGATCTTTACCTCACTCTCATCAATGATCCTCGATAATGTTACGACTATTATTCTCGTGGCACCCATAACACTTATTATTACGAAAATACTCCACTTTAACCCTGTCCCTCTTCTTATGAGTCAGGCAGTGCTCTCAAACATTGCCTGAGTCGGGACGCTCGTAGGTGATCCACCAAATATTATTATCGGGTCAGTGGCTGGGTTTAGTTTTATGACCTTTCTCACTCACTCACTCCCAGTGGTATTTGTAGCTTGGTTACTAGCACTTGGATATATATTGTATCTCTCGAAATGAGATAATAAAGTGAAACCAAAATATATTGAGAAGCTCATGGATATTAAGGCAAATAAATCTATCACAAAACCTATAATACTCACGAAAAGTCTTATAGTGCTTATGTGAGTCATTATTCTATTTTTTTGTCATCATAATCTTGGTATTAGCGCAAGTACGGTCGCGCTCCTGTGAGCTGCTTGTATACTCCTACTTGTTGCTCCTCACGACAATCCACAAAAGTATTTGAAAAAAATAGAACTCTCCGTTTTTCTCTTTTTCAGCTCTCTTTTTGTACTCGTTTGATGACTCGAAGCAGCTTGAGTACTGGCTTATATTGCGACTCTTATAGCAGACTGAGTACAAACAAATATCGTTGCTACAGCAATCGTAGTACTCTGGTGAGCAGCTGTGCTCACTGCTATTATAGATAATATACCGATGACTATTGCTATGGTTCCCATTATTGGTTTTTTTGAATCTCAGTGAATAGCTGGAACAAACATACTTTGGTGGGCACTTGTTTTTGGAGTATGATTTGGAGCAAATATTTCACCCATATGATCATCTGCAAATCTTGTAGTAATGGCAAAACTCGAACTTGCCTGAAAAAAAATTCACAACAAAGATTGGATGGCAATGTGAGTTCCAATCGCATTTCTATGACTCTCTGTTGCGAGCGCAGTTCTGATGCTTTTTTGAAACTACTTTATGGTATAGGAACTAGAATCTAAGCTTTCATCAAAATAAAAAATTCTCTTCTCCAATATCATATACAATAGATGTGTCTCACCATGGTCGCTCTAAGGATACTCCTATACGTTGTGCATGCTCCCAACCATCTTCAAATCCATCAAATTTTTCTAATTCTTTATGGTAATCTCTATACTCTCAAAGAATATCTGCTGTAAGGAATAATCCTCTTCATACTTGCAAGTCATATCAAAATCATACTGATGCCTGAGTATTTCATGGCTCGTACCTCACTCTAGCCTCTAAAGCATATCTATTTCCGTTATGAAGATCTCTGGTATATTCTCACTCAGCTATAAGTGCAGGGTTATAGAGTGGCTGTTTTGTTTGGGCTGAAAAATATCATGATATAGATTCATTGATATTACTTGATTCAATCGATCAATGAATAGCTCCGTTTAATAAGAAATCATACTTTGAGATTCACAGTCCTCACCTAAGAGCTAGATTATCTCAAGAATATATATAAAAAACATAGTCTAGACGTTCTGCGACGTACTCAAGGGTTCACTCTACTTCTCATGAAAATGTAAAGTCAGGTATATCACCTGATGTAAAGCGACTCGGTATATTCGTTTCATCAAGAGAGAATGTCCCTGAAAAATCTCCAGATCATGTATCTGTACTATAGCGTAATTCTCAGATTCTCCCCTCAAGAGTTAGCTCAGGTCAAAAAGAAAGCTTATCTGGGGAAAGTCATTCTCAGTGAGGAGAATTCCCTACATAGATATTGTAATCTTGTGAATATTCTAAAATAGTTGTGACTACTTTTATGAGGTCTTCTTGTGTTATATCTATCTCCTGAGCACTCAGTGATGTTGACGAGGCTGCAAGTGCAGCTCAAAATAATAATGCTCTGGACAAATGAAGATATTAGATACTAAGGATATATGTTATATCTAAATTATATACAGAGTCAATTATTCTTATGAAATTTTGATTATTTTACTTTCCTCCCCTCTTTTTAGGAGTTCGTATCCTCATTGTTCCAGTGTTTTTGGTGAAATAACAATACGATTGGGGACTCCCCATAGTTCACAGTCTCCTGCCTTTTGTCCAAAACCATCCTTTCGTCCCATACGATCATCGAGGATAACTGTCTCTCATGAAGATTCTAGATCGCTAGCAATTTTTCGAGCTATTTGTAGATTATCCTCTCACATAACAATGATATAGTATGATGCTGGAGCTATGTCCTCTGGCCACCCTATTCACTTTTCAGTCATGAAATATTCTGCCATAACTCACATAAGTCTTGAGACTCCGATTCCATAACATCACATTTCTACCTGATCTTGCATTTTGTTGTTTTCATCAAGATACGAGAGTCCAAATGGTTTTGAGTATTTTGTTCCAAGGTGAAAGATATTTCCAACTTCTGAGGCTTTTTTAAATGTAAGTTTTTCTCCCTCTACATTCAGAGAAGTAAATCCCTGCTTTGGCTCTGAGAAATCTCAAAACTCAGAAATAGCAAGATCTGATAGATTCACATTCTTGGTAGATTTTGCAACAGTGTTTGCTCACCCAAAAAAGTTTTTTACGGTCCTGAGAGACTCATCTCAAAAACACTCTATATCAAGATTACTTTCTTTGAGTGGAGATATAAATCCCCTTACGGTACCAAGATTTTCCAAATCTGACTCATTTGCAAGCGTGAAAGTATCATCATACTGAGCTGCTATAAATTTCCTCAGCTTAATTTCATTAATATCAAGATCTCACCTAATAGCTACTGCGATAAACCTTCATGAAGTATCAAGTTTATATACTACCGTTTTGAGCATTTGCCACGATGGAGCATCAAAATATTTGGTCATCTTTTCCATATTTACGATCTCAGCAGTAGAGTCAATATATTCCATAGCTTGCTCAGTCTCATCTATATTTTTATTATCAGGAACTCCGCAGGCAAGTTCTAGGTTGTAGCAATAACCTGAACTATCACTCACTATGATATCTTCTCCTACTTCTAGATATGTTTGAAACTCATGAGAGTTTTTATCTGAGATAGCTCCTCCATCAGCGTCGGCAATCACGGTATCATCTCAAAGTCCGAGCCTCTCAAAGACTCTCATATATACTTGTTTTACATCCGCGTAGAACGCATCAAAGTCTTCAATACTTGCATGGAATGAATATGCATCTTTCATAATAAACTCTCTTCCCCTGAGAAGTCATGATTTTGCACGCTTCTCATTACGAAACTTCTTTTGAATATGATAAACACAAGTTGGGAGATCTTTATAAGACTGTATAAACTCTCAAAGGATTGGAGTTACATTTTCTTCATTAGTAGGAGCAATTCTATACTCTGTATTTCCCCAACCTGGAACTTTAAAATACTCTGGTATTTCCCACCGGTTTGTTGTTTCCCAGTATTCTCTTGGAGTAAGTATCGTCATAAGCATCTCGTGGTATCCCGCTCTATCCATTTCTTCTCGGATAATTTGCTCTATATTCGAAAGTACTCTTTGCCCTATAGGAAGAAACTCGTAAGCTCAGGCCATCGCTTGCCTAATATATCCTCACTGCAACAAAAGGCTAGTTGATCTATTATCGCTCACCTTTGGAGCTGACTTAAGAGTCTTAAATGGAAATTTTGATAGTTGTAGCATAATCGTTGACTTTAATAATATAAACCTTTACAAAAAAAATCCCTTCTAACATAGTAGAAGAGACTTTTGATTATATACAAAAAGAACTACCCTACTATAGAGAAGGGTTGAGGGGTTGCAGGTTCCTGTTCTGTTTTGTGTTCATAAAACTATTATATGATGATATTTTTTTTGTCAAAAAAAACATGGCTAAAGCCATGTTTTTTCTGTAACAGAGATTATTTTTCCATTACGTCAGCTTCTACGTCAGCTTCCGCATCAGTAGTTATTACTGCCTCTACAGATTCAGCAGGACCATTAGTTGCTTCCGTATCAGCGTCAGCTTCTTCAGCAACTTCAGCGTCAGCTTCTTCAGCAACTTCAGCGTCAGCTTCTTCAGCAACTTCAGCGTCAGCTTCCGTATCTGTAGTTATTACTGCCTCTACAGATTCAGCAGCGTTTTCAGCAGTTTCTACAACTGCTTCAACAGCTCCTTCAGTTGTTTCAGCAACTTCTTTTGCTGCATCTTTAACTCCACATGAAGCAAGAGCAAGAAGAGCAATCATCATTAATCCTAGTACGTTTTTCATATATATATTTTAAAACAAAATAAACTAGCTGGCACATTATAGTAAAAAACAAGTATACACCAAGACGAGTAGTATATACATACTGTAAATTTATATTATAATACTTGATTACAAGCTTTAACTTGTTTTCTCGGTTTTTTTTCATATAAATACTCTATGTATTAGTTTATCATTTTTCATCAAAATTATTATGTCACGACATAGAAATAGAAACAACTTTCAAAATACTATAAAAGACTATTTAGTACCCATTGTCTGATGAGTTATTCTTTTACTGCTTATTTTCAGTATGCTTGGATGAGAAACAACTACTCAATCAGACAACGTAACCACAGAAGAAAATAAAGTTCCTGTAGACATTAGCTTTAAGTCTGATACAACTGAGGCTATCATCGAATATGCTGGAGATGTTCAACAATCAATAGATGAGAATTCTAATTTATATAAATGAGAAACTCTTATAGTAAAAAATGGAATCGTAAATTTAAGTTTCCCAAATGGTAATTCTGTTGCACTAAACAAAGTAGCGAAATTCAGCTACAATGAGGATGGAAGTTATAGTTTATATACTAGTGATGCATGGATAGATACTAAAACTACTTCAGATGTAACAATGAAGTATGCAAGTGTTTCTATGTCACCAAACAGTGTTGTATCTCTCACACAAAATGAAGCTTGAAGCACTATATATGTGCTCTCAGGGAGCGCTAAAGTTACAAACATGGCAGAGGTATCTACATCTCTCATTTCAGGACAAAAAGTGAGCGTTGCAAGACAGTTTGCATCAGATGGAGAACTTGATCTGTCAGGTGAAAAATGAAGTATTGATAGCTACTTTAAAGGAAGTGATTGGTATATTGAAAATGAAGGGCATCTTGTTATCGAAAAAACAGATGAATCTGTATCAAGCTCTACATGATCTATAGTATGAGAAACATGAAAATATATAAGTTTCAAGAATCTACGAGACGAAATGAACATAGATTCCTCTCAAATAGATATTACTGGAAATGTACTATCTCAAGATGTATGAATCATAACAATAAACGGTGAGACTGTTGATATTTCTAATGATAGATCTTTCGTTCTATCAGGCTTAAATGTAAACCAAAAAGTAAATGATCTCATCATCAAAATATATGATGGTTCTCGATCTATATTAGAAAAAAATGTTGTTACAGTATATAATTCATCAAGCAGTTCTTCAGTTAATTCATCTACAACATGAGCCTCAACATCAGTTAGTACTCAAAATAACAGCGTTACTAACTCTCAGTGAGTTACTACTTACGAAGTTGATGGAACTGATTTTGGATTTACTCAACCATCAGTAACTGGTAAGTTCTCTACTACTGCTTCAGAAATCACTATTAGATGAATAACCACAGCTGAATGAATTTCTAAAGTTGAAGTAAATGGATTCAAACTAGCTTCATTTAATGGAAGTACATGGAGATACCATGCATTTGAAAGGTTCGAGACACTTGAAGAAGGCACAAATCAGTATAAAGTTGATTACTTCGGAGAAGGTTGAAATATAGTCTATACAGATTACTATACTATAGTAAAAAAAGCAGCCACACCAGCAGGATCGAGTAGCTCATGATGAGATACTAGCAGTTCTCAGGAAGTAGAAAGCCAAGAAGAGCAAGAGGAAGTTATACCCGAAGAAACACTCTTTCAATAGACTAATAAAAAAGACCTTTCTGAGAAAGGTCTTTTTTATTTAACATGAACACCCTGTACCACAAGATCATGATTCATCTTTTGATCCACATCCTCATCCAGATCATCCTCAAATAATAGAAATAAACATGGACTTAAGCTCTTCAGCTTCTGGAACCATCCCTTCAAAGATCATATCCTTAAAATTTATACTCTCTTCTTCTATAATCAGAGCTGACTCTTCTGTAATTTTTAATTCTTGCTGTATAGCCTGGTCCTGGGTACTCTCAACTGTAACAAAGTCAGTAAGTCCTAACTCCTCAAGTACAAGAGCGATTTTAGATTGAAGCTCACTTGCTTGATCTCATGTTCCCCACACACATACTTTCATATCAATTTTGTTATAAATAAAAAACTTCTTCTAGTGTATAGAAGAAGTTTTGAATATCAATCTTTTACGCTTCAGTATCTGATGAAGACTCTTCAGATGCTTCTCCCTCTTCTCCTTCCTCTGCTTCTACTGTTTCTTCCTCTTCTACAGCAGCTCTTGGAGCGCTACATGTTACAACTGTATCATCTTCATTTGCAGAAATTTCATATTTTTCACTATCAATCTTAATGTCTCCAACCTTAATTGAGTCTCCTTCAGCAGCAATTACCGAGAGATCTACATCAAAGTGGTCTACGAGGTCTCTTGGAAGACATGACACTTCTATTTCTTTCATAATTTCTTGAATAATCATTCCTTCTTTTGCAGCAGGAGCTTCTCCAATAAAGTTGAAATGAATATTTGTTGTCAGTTTTTCACCTCTTGTAATTGCGTAGAAGTCTACATGAGTGAATTCTCAGCTTACAGGATGTTTTTGAGTTTGGTGAACAAGAACTTCTAAATCAAGTTTCCCAACTTTTAAATTTATAATATTACTTTCCCCGGCTTTTCTATGGAGTCTGAGAAAATCTGAGCTATCAAGAGTAAGAGATACTGGCTCTTGAGTTTTTCCATACACTACTCCTGGAACTCTTCTTGAAGATCGTATTTCTGATGTTTTTTGATTTACGTCTCTGATATCAGCTGATATAGCAAATGCTGTCATAGTCACTTATAAAACGAATAAATTTCTTTTATTTCAAAAGAAAGCCCAGAGATTGTATATAAAAAGGGCCTTGTTGCAAAAGTTTTTTCTTTTTTCTTAATATTATTATAAAGCCCTTCTTTACAACTATTCAAAAAGCCTTAGGATAGTGATTATATTAATATCTAAGAAAGTAAATATATGTGAAGAGGTCCTGTAGTACAAGCAAGAAAAAATGCAGTAAATGCTGCAAAATGAAAAGTATTTTCAATGCATGCAAAACTCATAGCAATCGCAGCTTCAAAATGATGAAACCCAGATGATAATCCGACACTTGCTGGCCTCATATCAAAAGCAAAAAAAGATGGGGTTCCTAATGACACTATAGACCGAGCTATAAAGAAGTGAACGGGTGAAGATAAAGATGCAGCTCAAATATCAGAAATTGTATATGAGTGATACGCTCCAGGATGAGTAGCTCTCCTTATATCAACTCTCACCGATAATAAAAACAGAACCGTGTCAAACGTGCGAAGTATATTTTCAAAATATGGTGGAAATATGGGTGAATCTTGAGCTGTCTCGTGGATGTTTCACCAAAAGTGAGTCATATTTATCGATCCAAAGGTTCATGATTATGAAAGCATCGAAGAACTCGTGTTTGAAACCGACGCAGAGGATATCATGCAAGAAGCTGGATATACAAAAATAATAACTTCCCCCGAAAACCTACACGGTGTAGAGTCATATTTTACTAACAAAAATATAGAAATCTATGAATCTAAGATCGACTATATCCCCGATAATGAAATAGAGCTTGATGATTTTGATAAGGCTCTCAAATTCACCAAAATGATAGAGGCCTTTGATGAAGACGAAGATGTAAATACAGTTTCAAGTAATGAAGTTATCTCAGCAGACCTACAAGGTCAAGTTGATGAGTTTATAGAAAAAAACACATTTCGAACATAAAATAAAGAGCCTTTGGCTCTTTATTTTATCTGACTAGTAATTCATCATTATTAACATCAAACTCTAGCTTATACACTCATTGTTCTGAAGCAACAAATAACTCTCCGTCATTATCAGCATAGAAATCCTGTATTACTATATCTTTCCCCTCTATCTGTCATAAATAGTTGAGTGACTTTACATCTCTATAGTTACGTGTGTTTGGTTTAAAGACAAAGATTTTATTATCAAGTAACATATAAACATAACTTAAATCTGTTCTTGCTCGAAGAGAAGGCAGGTTTTCAGAATCTATACTATCAAAATTATAATTTTTAGGAAGCTTATTTATCAAAAGAGACTCTAATCTGTATTCAGGTGAACGAAAAAATTTAACTATACTTCCATCTAACTTCAGGATATAAATTCCTCAATCTATGGCAAGTGAAAGAATTCTTCAGATATCAATTGAATCTTCATCTCTGAGATATGATACTCCTTGAGTATAAGCAACTCACTGTCTTTTGTGCGCAAGTATTTGATTTTGACTGTCTGAAAGCATATAAATATTAGAAGCGTATGCGCTTATTATCGGAGAGTTTTCCCACTTTGGTTGATTCAATACATCAGCGTAACTAAAGAAGTTATTTTTAGCATAGTTTACTACCCTTCCTTTTTTAGTAGTTACGATAATATTATCTCATCAGACAGTTGCGTCTATAAAAAAATCATCTGCTCATAAATCAGAAAACTCTACTCTTTTTGCTTCT
Organism: Candidatus Altimarinota bacterium; assembly: GCA_020631575.1. Classification (GTDB taxonomy): domain Bacteria; phylum Patescibacteriota; class Gracilibacteria; order BD1-5; family UBA6164; genus JAACSU01. The sequence continues at coordinate 19,471 of JAHDGX010000016.1, forward strand.
TGTCACTGAAATATTGGTCAAGTAATAGCATCCTTGTGAACCACATATATTTTATTTGAAATGCTCAGCACTTTAACAATATCTTCTTGGCCCGATTCAAAATTATAAATGGTATTACTATCATTTACAGAAAACGGTTGGATTCCATTAAATTGTTGTTGCAGAAGAGATATTCTATCACGAAGAAGTTTAACATCTCATAAGAATAATTCTTTTGCTTCAAGGGTTGTAATAATTTCTTTTGCTTCATCTATATTAAGAGAAAATACATCTTCATTATTCATATTTTCACTTGCTGTAACGATATTTCCCTGCGCAAATAAAAGCTCCTGTTTATAGTTTTCTGTAGAACTTGAAAGTGAAGCAATATGGAAAAAACCTGATATAATGTAATAGAGAAGAAATGTAGAGACAATAAGTCATACTCATAAAGAAATCTGTTTTACCTTTTGAGACTGATCAATGAGCTTATCCTTAAGATGATACACATATGATAGTATCTTTTTTATGACAGCATTGTCACAAGCTCTATAAAAATAATACGAGAGTTTTTCACTATCCCACTTTGAACTTTTTGGTACTTCTATCTCTTTCTTACAACTCACAAGAGCGACGTTTTTTCCCTCATATTCATGAAATAAAATACTTTCTATATTATCTCATGAACGGATAATGTTTCAAGATGATAAACCATCTTTTATATCATCTCTTGATAATACATCAAGAAGCCTCATGGTAGATATCATTACTACTTCTCCTGAGGCTATATCCCCTGAAGATATAAAACTAAAATCTTTTGGGTTATCATCTTTATCGGTAATTTCAATAAGTTCTTTGTGCGTATTGTGTAACAAAAGAGAAGCTTTTCATACAGTAGAAAAAAGAAATGTTTTCTTGTTATATATACAAATAGCTGCAGAAAGTCCTTTGATTTTTCCATCTTCATGTTTCCAGCTATGCAAAAAACCATTTATATTTTCAAGCGCTCCTGAGAAATCTTTATATGCGTTTTTTGGATGAATCCTGTCAATGATAGCATCAAGTATCTTTGTATAGAGTAGATCAGCAAGCCTGTCATCTTTTGTGCTGAAAACTATGATACAATCAAGTTCACTATCAAGGTTTACACAATACGACTTCAGTGTATTTTTTCACTGGAAATCTATTTTTTTTACGTCAGTTTGAAGCATATATATTGCAAAGGTGAATAACAAATTCAATGCATAAAAATATATCTCCTCGCCTCCTAATGTCAACAAAAAAGCAAATTAGCCCTTTTGTTTTGATATTTATATAAGCTAACTATAATCTGTCATATATTTATTTCTATATCCACATCTATGTTTCAAATACAACAATCGCTTGATCTTGCCGGAAGCGTCACTATATGAGGAAGTAAAAATGCAGCTCT
>JAHDGX010000074.1 GCA_020631575.1 Candidatus Altimarinota bacterium
GAGAAAAGTAGTGATACAAAACTTATGACAAGATATTTCTGAGCTGCCAACTGATTTAGAGAATCTTCCATGAGAATATAAAGATATGCTGCAGGCTATATTTGAGTGAGCGAGAATCGATCCGAGCACTATACCGACTCTCAGATATGAACTTGAGACATATACAAATGATTTAAATCCAGATTTTTCTTCTCGATTTATAGAGGAAAATCAAGGAAAGCTTGTACGCATACTCGATATATGAGCATGACCCTGAGATGTAACACTCAGATCATATAAAAAACTTGTTCAAGCAGGACTTATTCCTCAAATATTTGCACTTGAGCGATCACGGAGATTTAGAAATCAACTTATAGATTCAGCAAAATCTGATGGTATTGTTGCTCTGCAAGCAGGAAAAATACTCTGAGTAGAACGCTATGGTTGAATTATATCTATTGAGAGAGATATACGGGATTTGAGAAAAGAAGTTCTTTTACAGATAGATCTTGCAGTATGAAATTATGTACTTGATCGAGTTTCTCAAAGACAACTTCTCGGTGATATTCAAGATATATGAAATATTCAGTTTACAAATTGTGTCCCTCTTCAATACCAGAATCCTAATACTGGACAGTCATATATTGACCAGGGAGAAATAATAGTGCCAGAGTGAGCATCAGATTTAAGAGCACTGTGAGAGTTCTTAAATATGCAGGCTAGAGAAGACTTTTTTTGAATAAATACAGTAAGTTCATTGCAAGATGGACAGGAGAGTTTTAACTACGCTGGAATCAGATGAAAAATATAATTTATTACTTATAAAATACTACATATGAAAAATATAGTAAATAGGGCATATCAAAATATAGATATGCAAAATATATTAAAAATGAGAGAAGAGTTCCAAACTACTGGAATACTTGTGCTGGAGGATTTCCTGACGGAAAACACCCTAGAGTGATTAAAAAGTGAAGCAAAAATATTGTACCCACAGGCCTATAGAAGCTCAACTTCATATAATCCTTTTGTGGAGAGTGCTTGAAGTGTGCCGAGTGATAGACTTAAAAATATAGAGTTTACTACCCAAAAAGAGTGTATTTGCTATGATGAAATACCAAGCTCAAGCGCGCTAAAGCAGCTGTATAATGGGAAAGAATTTCAAGAGCTTATCTGCTGAATCTTGGGAATTGAAAGTATTTATCCGTACGCAGACGCTCTTTCGGGAATAAATGTGAATTACTATAATGTTTGAGATAGTTTAGAGTGGCACTATGATAATTGTAATTTTACCATTACGCTTCTTATAAAAAAACCTGACAGATGATGAGTATATGAGTATTTTCCAAACCAGAGATATAACGCAAACGGAAAGGAAAATTATTCACAAGTAGAGCAAATGATAGATTGATCTCTCCAACCAGAAAGAATTGATTTAAGAGAAGCGACTCTTGTATTATTTCGTGGAACAGAGTCTCTTCACAGGGTTACGTCCATAAAGGAAGGACAAAGAATATTGGTGACATTTTGCTATAATTCCCAACCTGGTATCTCTTTGAATGAAACAAGTAGAATGACCTTTTTCGGAAGGTTAAACTAATCTTTTAAATAGCTGTTTTTTTCCTATAATATTTTTAATACATTAATGATACATAAAAATGCAAATAGCAAATACTCCACCAAAGGGAACAGCAGACTGGTTCCCAGAAGAAATGAAAGTGAGAAAACATATTTTTGATACCTGGAGACGAGTGTGTCTTAGCTATGGATTTGAAGAATACCTTGGTCCACTGGTTGAGTCTACAGATATTTGGAAAGCAAAGTCTGGAGAAGATGTGTGAGGATCAGAACTTACGCAAATCACAAACCGTGATGGAGTGGTGGATAATCTCGCACTTCGTCCTGAGATGACACCATCGGTTACACGTATGGTTAGCAGGAAGTGGAAGGAGATAGATAAACCAGTAAAATGGTTTTCTATAGCAAATTTTTATAGAAACGAAAAACCTCAAAAAGGAAGAAATAGAGAATTTTGGCAGCTCAACGCAGATATATTTGGAGAAGCTGGAAAGAATGCTGATAGCGAAATACTCACGCTTTCACTCGAACTCATGCGAGCATTTAATGCTCCTGCATGAAGCTATAAACTGAAGCTGAATCATAGAGGAGTGATCAATGATTTCTTTGATATTGTTTTAGATATTCAAGATGATACAGTAAAAAGAGATCTTATGAGACTGCTTGATAAATATGTAAAACTTAAAAAAGAGGTATTTGAAGAGGAGCTTTCAAAACTTGGTTTAATATGAGAAGCCAAAATACTTCATGATTTTATGTGAGCGAAGACAGTCAGTGATCTCCAAGAGTCATTTGTACTTCTGGCTGGCTCAGAAAGTTTCTGAGAGTTTACAGGTATTATGCAAAGTCTCGAAGATCTCTGATACAGCTCTGAGATAGAGTTTGCAGGAGATCTTATCAGGGGATTTGATTACTATGATGGAATTATTTTTGAAGTATTTGATACTAATCCAGAAAATCCACGAGCACTCTATGGATGAGGAAGATACAACGGCCTTGCAAAAATATTTGGGGTCAAAGAAGATATACCAGCAATTGGATTTGCTCCAGGAGACGAGACGATGAAGTTATTTTTAGAGGGACATGGACTGCTAAAGAGAATTAATAACCTCCCTATTTCAAGCTATTATTTTCCAAAATCTATGGACGTTGATCCTCTAAAATATAACACAATTTCTACTAGTTTAAGAAAATGACACAATAAAAAGAATGTATTAACAACTTATAATTATAAGAAGCTCAATAAAGCTGTGAAGTATGCTATTTCCCATAATCATAAGGGAATAATTATATATTGATATAATTTAAATGATATAAGGTGGGAAATAAATAGTTTGTTTATAAATTGAGAAAATAAAAAATACTATATAGAAAACTTAAGTTCAGTAGATTATTTTAAGGAAAAAGATTTAATATTTATTATTACTTTTAAAACTAAGGATATTAAAATTCTAGTGGATAAAAATATTAAAATGTTTAATAATAATCAGTTGAAATTATATAATAGTAAATATTCACAAATATTATTTCAAGATGGAATAATATAAATTTCCTTTACTTCATCAAATAAAGTAATACTAAATAATTCATGAGTATTAAAAAAAGAGTGTCTTTATGGGAATGGAACGAGTTTTAATAGATATTGGATTAATCTCTAAGTTTTACAAATCTCAGAAATCAATATACTAAACAGTATGAACACAACAACAATTATAAAACAAACGAAACCTTCAGGAATTTCTCCTCTGGTTTTTGTTTTGTAATTTAGTATAAATTAAAAGATAAAAATTT
>JAHDGX010000017.1:0-2076 GCA_020631575.1 Candidatus Altimarinota bacterium
ATCCTGCTTTTTTATTTCCTCTTTCTGAGGAATATCTAGAAAGAGAAGAGGTTCAGCTTCTTTTTCTATGGCTTCCTTTTCATTGGGAATATTTTTTACTTTCTGCTCAACAAGGACTGTAAAATCTGTATTTGCTAGTAAAGATCAAGAACCATAGACCTCGAAAATAATCTCATGCTTTCCTGCATCTAGCCAAACTCATTTTGGGTTCACTGTCTCTTCAAATACTTCATCATTGTCTTTCCAGATATACTGATAATCCCTCTGAGATGTAATTCCTGAAGCCGTAAGATTTACATAACACCTATCTACATCTTTACATGTTAGAAGAGTTCATGAAAGTATTTTTTCTTTAGAGATTTTTCACTGGAGAAGTATCTCTGGGCTCATTACTTCGTCTATAATCTCTGGCTCTTCTTGCTCTTGAATTTCTTGATTTTCTATCTTGGTATCTACTACTATAGTCTTTGACTCAGGAATATTGTGTATATAAAAATTCGTTATTTTTTGATTCCTTGGATAGTTTTTCTCAAATACTCTGAGTGATAATATAAACAGTCATTCTGGGATATCAACATAGCCAGGATTACAACGTTCTCTTGTAGTTTCGCTACTTGCCGTTCCAGGTCAAAAATCCCAGAAACATGATTCTCAGCTATGAATCTTTTCATAATTGAGATTAAACTTACATGGCTGACTCATACAATAAAAATTTGTTCCTTTTCAGGTGAGTCAGCTTTGCACTATTATTTGAGGCTTTCTCAGTGCAAGTGATGGGTTTTTCGCCTCCTGTAGTTTTTCATCAAAACTCGGGAGTGATCTATCGAAAAGTATTTCAATATGCTTCTGCGCTCTGAGTTCTCACAATTCTTTATGAAATATTTGAAAATGCAGCTGTGATACTCACTCTGGAAAAATAACGGTATTTGGATTGCACTTCTCACTCTCGCTTTCTCACACTCCTCAAAAATCTATAGCGCAAGTATAATCTCATTTTTTAAAACTATCAGTAAAACTTGCTTCTAAATTGAAATTTACCTTGCACTCATCCTGTCACGAGTCACAAATATATGTATCACTGGATCATGACTGTGTTATATAACTTGGTCTTTGCAAATCAAAGAGTATTTCGAGCTGGTCACCTAAAATATCTCCCGTTCACAAAGTTTCTCAAGATCCAGCTGATGCTGTTAGTATAGAAATATCTTCTTCAACAAAAATCTCGTTACCATTTTCTTTTGGCCGAAAGATGAGTGCTACTCATTTTTCTGAAGTTTTATATTTTACGCTGGTTACTAACTCCCTTTGTGAGTTATATAAAAATATCTCTTCGTTGGAATTATTGAGAGCGAGCTTTGTCTCTGGCCTGAGAAATACTCTCACATCTCCGGCTTCTAGCATTTCATCACCTAGTATTTGATACTCCTTTTTGAGATCTGCAAGAATATAACCAGATAAACTCAGAGCTTCATCTCAGATATTTTGGATACTTATTGATTCCAAATTACTATCATCTAGCGTATTTGGAAGCACTTCAACAATTTGAAAACTAGCTGAGCCGTGAGATACTCAGAATAAAATCAAAGCGCAAAAAAAGAGTTTCAAAAATTTAAACATTTTTTGAAACTACTGATATTACATTTCAAGTCAAATATATGGCTTAAAATAGGGAAAATATTTAATATAAATTTAATATTACTTGAAGAACTTTGACCAAATCGTATGCAGAGCGATGAAGATAGCGTTGCTAGACTTTTGTCCTTTTGAGAGACTGTAGTTGGTATACTGTATATGAACTGGAATCTCACCATGAGGTATTTTTTGTCTCATAATCTGTTCTATAAGCTCTGAAGCATAGGCCATGGTGTCAGCTGTGAGATGTATACTTTGGAGAGTATTACTTTTAATAAAACGGAAGCCATTGTGAGGATCTGTAAGTTTTGCTCCACTCATAATATAGGTGAAGAGTCTCCCCCCTTTTAGAATACATTTTCTAAAAAAGGGCATATTTGCATATGATCATTTTTTCAAGAATCTTGATCCAAAAATCACTCAGAGTGATGCATGCTTTTCAGA
>JAHDGX010000017.1:2176-20633 GCA_020631575.1 Candidatus Altimarinota bacterium
TGTAGCTATATTTTTCTGAGCTTGTAAGAGCGAGCTCTCTCACGAGCCTTGTAGTATCATGCTTGTTTTCCTCACTTTTAGAAAGCAGCAGAAGTGTCATGTATATAGTAAATATAATTGCTCCATATACGAGTACGTCAGCCCCTCTCGGGATTCAAAATACCCTTCACAATCCATCAAGCACTGTTGGAAAAAATGTAAACACGAGTAAACCTGATCCTATCATGAGAAAGACAAAGAAATGCAGCGCATTAAACTTCTCTTTTCTTGCTACATCAAGCGCAAGGAAAAATATAATAAATCCAGATATGATAAAAAACAGCTCGAGTAAATTCACTTCCCTAATTTATAAATTATTTTCTAGAGTATAGTATATAAAACATTGAAGTAAAGAGTATTATTTATATACTCAGTTTATTAGTATAATTATATGCGTCATATGAAATCATCATACGAGGGAGTACAAGATTGCTTTTATAGAGTTTCTGCAAAGGCTTTTATAAGAGATGAAAATTGAAAATTTCTAATATGCCTGAGTGATGACGGATATTGGGATATTCCTTGAGGAGGGATCGACCACTGAGAAGATATACATGAAGCTTTGAGAAGAGAAATCATGGAAGAAATGTGAATTCCTACAAAATCGATTTCAGCTCAGCCAATATATGTTTACATGACAGAGAGTACCATGACTCGGCTCCCTATTTGTTGTCTTAATTACAACGTGATAATTGAGCACTATAACTTTATACCAAGTGATGAGTGTAGGGAAATACAATTTGTAACAGCTCAGGAGGCAAAAAATTATAAACTGTATACCCCGAATCATCAAGTTATGAAGGAAATAGAAAAATCAGAAGCTTAAGCTTCTGATTTTTTTTCTTCAAACATTTCTTCGATATCTTCTCGTATTTGGGATACAAGAGTAAGATCAGATATATCTGCTATTTTGAGATCTGGGATCCCTGATTGTCTGACTCAGTATACTTCCCCTGGTCCTCTAATTTCAAGATCTATTTCCGAAAGTTCAAAACCATCATTTGTTCGCTCCATGGCTTTCAGTCTATCTGTAGGTTGGCCTGATGTTGGAAAAAGATAACAGTATGATTGGTGAGATCACCTCCCGACTCTTCCTCTAATCTGATGGAGAGAAGATAAACCAAATCTTTCAGCTCACTCGATACACATTATCGTTGCATTTGGCACATCAACTCAAACCTCGATAACCGTGGTACTGGAGAGTATTTGGATTTTATTTTCTACAAACTCTTGCATGATAGACTTTTTTTCAGCTGCTTTCATCTTCCCATGAATGAGTCATACTTTAAATGGAGCGTAGATAGACTGAAGAGTCTCATAGGTATTGACGGCATTTGCTAAATCTATTTTTTCAGATTCTTCTACCAGTGGAGACACCCAGAATACTTGTCTTCCCTGCTCTATTTGATTTCGCACGAAAAGCTCTATTTCTTGTCTTTGTGAGTCATTTTTTGCGACTTTGGTATGAATCTCTTTTCTTCCCTTTGGATATTCTCTGATAATTGATAAATCCTGATCTCCATAAAGCGTGAGAGCGAGTGTCCTCGGGATAGGGGTAGCTGTCATATTAAGATTATGCGGAATAGCTCACGAGAGATTTCAGAGTCCTCACTCAAGCACTCCCCTCTGATGTACCCCAAATCTATGCTGTTCATCTATAATCACAAAACCGAGATTTGCAAAAAAGACATCCTCTTGCACTAAAGCGTGAGTCCCGATAATCACATCTACGTTTCATGCTTTGAGATCAGCTTTGATACTCTTTTTATCTGCTCCTTTTGTACTTCAAACAAGCAGATGCGAAGTGAGTCCAAACTCTATAAGCATATTCTGCGTACTTTCAAAGTGCTGCCTAGCAAGTATCTCTGTTGGAGCCATGATGGCTACTTGGATTTTATCTCCTGATTTCTCACTCATTTTAATAGCATGAATCGTCGCAATAAGACTCACAATCGTCTTACCAGTACCTACATCTCACTCAAGCAATCGCTGCATAGAGTGATTTTTCTCCATATCCTTGAGTACTTGAAATAGAGCTACTTTTTGTCATCAAGTAAGCTCAAACGGGATATGTGTGAATATTTCCTTTATATACTCAGCATCTAGAGGGATAGCTGGAGATTTTCACTCTGACTCATCAAAACGTTTATATTTCTCCGAGATTGCTCAATAATTAATCTGGTAGAGCTCTTCATAAGCAAGTCTGATCTTTGCAGCCTCCAGATCATGAGAATTCTTAGGAAAATGTACTTTGTGAAATGCCTCTTTTCGAGACATAAACTTATATTTTTTTATGAGGTGTTCTGGGAGATTTTCTGGTATTTCAGAAATATATTTTTCGAGATTTCACATTTTTGACTCTATCCATCTTCCAGGAATATATTGAGCGTCACTATAAATTGGAACGATTCCTCCTGATATTTTTGTGAGATCTGTTTCAGGCTCTGGGGAGGTAAAACTTACCTTTCCATAGTTGTATTTCACCTTTCCAGAAAGAAGTATTTTCTTGCCAGTATACACCTTGAGTTGTGAGGCTAAATATTTTCTATTAAACCATACAGCTTCCGCAAGAAAGCCATTTTTATCCTCTACTATTGCTTTTGTGAGAAGTTTATTTCCTGATGTTCTCGTCGTCTCGAGACTTACAAGCGTCACTAAAATAGTATTTTTCTCTTTGAGATTAATCAGTGAAAAAGTATCTAAAACCTGCGTCCTATCCTCATAATCACGCGGAAAAAATCGCAGCATATCTCAAACAGTCGAAATACCCCCTTTTTCAAGAGCTTTGATATAATTATCCGTTGTCCGTAGGAGCGATTTTGTAAGTTTAGTTTTGAGCATAGCCTCATTATATAAAAAGATAGACTTTTGCAAAGCTTGCATTTTACATATTTTTTCATACTATCAGCCAGTATTTTTTAGCGTACCATGATGCAAAAACTTTTAGATAAATATGAGCTTGAACTCTCACCAGAAGAGCTCCAGAAATTTGAGACATTTCTTGAGATTTTTATGGAGACCAATTCTCAGATTAACCTGTCTGCAATTCGTGATGCTGACGGGATAGTCGAAAAGCATTTTATTGACTCTCTGATGCTCGCTATATTTATGGATGTAGAATGAAAAGTGGCAGACATGGGGACTGGTTGATGATTTCCTGGGATTCCTCTGGCAATTACTCATCCTGATGCTGATTTTACTCTGATAGATTCAGTTGGAAAAAAACTCAAATGTATAGATAATTTCTGTGAAAAACTTGAACTTGATAACGTAGATACGCTTAATGGAAGGGCTGAAGAAATAGGGAAAAATATCGAGTATAGAGAACAGTTTGATCTTGTGGTTTCAAGAGCCACAGCATACTTCCCTACTCTTCTAGAATACGTCATACCACTCCTTAAAGTATGATGAGTATTTGCAGCCTATAAGCTTGATGACAAAGAAGAACTCAAGTCAGCAAAAAAGGCTCTCTCAAGACTCTGAGCAAAAATCATGAAAGTAAAAAACTATACTCTTGCTGACCAAAATAGAACTATCGTCTTCATAGAAAAAATAGCAAAGACTCACCCGAAATATCCAAGAAAAGTTGGAATACCTCTTAAAGAACCAATTAAATAATATGATATACATACTCCCTACTGATACATGCTACGGCATCTGATGTGCATTTGATGACAAAAAAAATTACGATAAAATCTATAAGATTAAAAAGCGCTCATATGATAAACCTCTCGCTATTATGGTGAAAAACTTTCAGTGGCTCAGAGAAAATACTGACCTCACAGATGAGCAAGTAGATTTCTGCGAGCGATATGAAAAGCCTTTTACCGTACTGACATGATCTCGAAACATAGAGCTCTTTTTAGAGTACAGCGATGATAACGAGGATTATTTCATCAATAAAGATGTATACAAGCAAATTGCGTTCAGAGTCGCTCACAATGACATGCAAGAATCTCTTATTAACTCAGTAGGACCAATATGGCTTACCTCTGCAAACCTTGCTGGAGCTGGTGAGACCTATGATATTGCAAAGATAGAAAAAGACTTTGAGTACTATATCGAAAAATGAGTAGTCGAAGTTTTATGAAGCTTCCCTCTAGATCCATCTGTCCCAGCTTCTGATATATTTGGCTTTGTTGATGATAGCTTGGAAGTAGAGTACTTGAGAAAGGGTTAAGTCGGTGTGCCATTAGGATACAAACCGTACTTTAAAAGTATTTCTTCCATATAAGGAACTGACACATATAAATCAACCATATTCACAGCGTATACAGCCCAATTTACTATATCCCCACTATTTTTTAACTTATAGAGTGTAAATAGCTCTGCAACTGCATCGTCTTGCATCGTAATTCATGACGTCCTATAAATTTCTTGTATTACTGGGATTATGAAAGCTTGAAACTTAGGATCCCCCTCTATACTATCCGCAATTGTAGTATCTCATTCTAACATTTCTACCAAATTTTCTCGTGAGTAATACAGAGAAAAATTACTCGTAGAATTTTCATCCTCACAGCTGATACTTATTCCTCCATCTACATCTGTAAATGGAGTACATCATGTCATGATATTAATTTCTTGTCAGTGAGTTAGGTTTGGAGTTCATGAAGTAAGCACGCATGTCACAAACTTCAGTACATTATTTCTTGTTGGAATAATATATTTTAATCCATCAAAAGTAAGATTAAGTCTGTTTCAAATCCCAAATACCCTTCAAAAATATTCTTCTGAATCAAAGTCATCTGGGAGATGGGATCATATATCTGAATTCATCGAATTTCACATACTTTCAAAAAATATTTTACATGTTTAGAATAAATAGTCTACTTATATTTTATTTTTGTCAAACAAAACCCCTCTCAATTTTTGAGAGGGGTTTTAATCTATTATTTAAAGTATGCCGCTCACCAAAATCTTCTTGGTGGGTCTTTTGATTCCATCATTGCCATGTAGTCTTCTGCCTTGATTGGCGCTCTTGTATCTGAGTATCATGGTGTTGAGTAATATGGATCCAACACATACCATTGTCATCCTGATTCATATGCTGCTACTCTATGACCATATTGTGCGTATCTTTCACTTGCATCCATATAAAAATCTGCAACTTTCGCATCACTTCATGGAGCTGGTGGAAATGCTGTGATTCTCTCTGAAGGATACATTTCAAATGAAGCTTTTGCCGAAGCTCATCTATTAACAGAAGAGAGTCAAAACTCTTGTAGGTTTTGTCTTGCTACCATAGAACATTGAGGAGTTGTATACCCACTTGGAGTAGGTACTGACCTAGTTCATGCTGGAACTGAATTTAGTCCCTGTTCATATATATTTGGTATTTCAGATGATGCTAAAGTATTAAGCATTGCGAGTGCATCTGCTCTTTCAGGTATGTACCTGGAAGCAACTCCTGCTGGCCAGATTCTTTCTCTCTTATCGTAAAGAGCATTAATAAGTGTAGCCTCTGAATCTTTATCTCCTGGAACAACTCCTGATGTATTTATTATCTCTAATAATCATCTATGTCATGGACCATGTTGCACCCCTATACTCCATATAACATTTTGCATTGCCATAGAGAAGTTTTCTTTCCCATTCACTGTAATTCTACGCATCATTGGATCGTAGTTATTTTCTTTTATATGTTCATGTTCCATGCGTTGAAACTCTTCATGACCATATTGTTGAACTGCAGCCATCCAACCTGCTCTCCCGTCCGCAATACCATGCTTTTGTATAAAACTCCTATGAACTCAAACTTCTGAATTCATCTGATATGTCCCATATGATGGTCAATGTCAATTATCATCTGGGTTATAAGCAACAGGTCATTGAGAACTACTCTCAAATCTAGCACTCAGACTTCATAATTCAACACTTCCTCTATATGCTCAAATTACTTCTCAATTCGTAAGAGGAGAACCGGAAGCTCAAGTTTCTGATCACTCTGGTTTTTCTTCCCAAAGCTTTGTGTCAGGATTATATTCAAAATTTCTTCCATCAAACATATTCAAGATGAGAGCAAGAAATGCTCCTGCAAGACCTCAAGGCAGCTTACTAGTATCAAAATTTCCACCTGGATTTCATGACATGATTGCTTGCGCAACAGCTCGTTCCTGTGCACTTGCCTGGGCAAATCAATCCAACCTTTCATTTACTGCTCTACTAATAGCTTCATCAACATGAGTATTAGTCTCTCTTCTGTTTCAAATCTTAATAATTGAACCATCTTGCATAGGATATACTTCATTACTTGAAGTATAGTACCCTGCTCATTGCGATCCATCTTGCTTGAAAGTAAGGACTTCACCATCCACCTCTATAGTCTCAGAGTTAAAATCCATAAACGCAAAGTCCATTTGATGAGCCAGTTCTCTATTTCATGAAAAGTTTACTATATATGATGCTTCTTCTCTGAGTCAACCACCATTAGCTACATCTGGATTAAATTGCTCTCCATTTGGAGTTGTAAGAAATAAAACTCTCAAATCAGCTCAAGCTTCCTTAAGAAGTTTAATTTGGTCCATTTTAAGATCTTCAAAGTTTGGTAATCGACTAGATTGTGGTTCAACTGACTCATCTCATGTTGCAATAGATTCTCAGATGGCTGTTAAACTACCATCCTCGTTCAACACCATATTCTTATATCCCTCATGTGTAGTCTCTAGTCTTTTCTCTCCGACAGTTTCTCATGATTCAAGCTCCGTCATATCTCTCTCAATAATACCAAGACTTCTATTGAGTCGTTCGTATCATTCTGTAGCAACATTTAATGCTTCTCCGCGTTCCTGCACTTCTAATCATTCTGCAACATTAATCTCACTATAGGCATCGATTATAGCCTCTAGACTATAACCAAACTGATGTCATTCAGGAGTTTCGCTTTCAAAAGCCTGAACTTTTTCATGTTCTCTATATTCTGAGAGTGGCTTTCACTCATCTGGTTCTCAAAGGATGTTTTCAAAAAATACCTTCCTAAAAGCTGCTTTCTCGGCTTCCATGCCTTCAATCATTTCTGGAATTTGTTCCTGGGTATACCTGGTTTCTTGAGCATCAATATTAAATTGAGTTATTTCTGCCTCTATTTCAGCATCAATAAGTGTAAATGATTCTAATATTTTTGTGTTTTGATTCGTCAAAAAAGTAATTTGTTCATCAATAGTAGTTCCTTCAACAGGGGCAACAACAAGTTCTCTAGATTCGTCGATACGGGATATAACTTGCTGTGATAAAGTCATACCATGTGGTAAATCATTTTGCTTTTCGTTTAGTATTCAACCATATGATTCCCTCTGAGTTGTTAAATCAGTTAATTCTCATTTCTGAGTATCAATATTTCTACTAACATCATATGCTTGAATCAGTTCTCTATCTATATCTCATCATTCAACTGCTTTATCTACCGTTCACTCTAGATCTCATATACTTTGTTCGATAATATCTTCTATTTCATGTCCTCTTTCAGATAGAGTCTTTAATTCCTCAAATCTACCAGTATATAGTTCAAGGAGTCTCTGAAAATCATCATCCTCTTCACTAAGTCATGGATATTCTCAAGCTTTTACTTTTTCTAAAAAAGATCCTAGTATTGTTGTATAGGTACTTACGAGTTTTGAGTCATTATCTATAGCATCTAGCTCCTCGTTGAGTTCTTGAAAAGCCAAATTCTCAGGAGTATCAACATCATTTCTTGCAATGTGTTGGTCAATAATATCATCTGTTCATCATGTTGGTCCATCCGTAGGATTCGCATCATAATTTATTACTCAAGCTAGAAACTGTTTTCTTATTTGTTCAAGAAAATACATAATATATGTATAAAAAAATAATATCCATTATAGGATATCATTTTTTCAAATTTGTTGCAAATTAAGCCATGTTTCTATCAGATCAGCCTCTGTTAAATACTATGATAGCTCAAACTGGTGGAGTTCCTCATCTATTAGGTGGTCTTCCAGCTTCTAAATCCTCAGGCATAGTCCATCATTGAATTTCTTTTCTAATAGGAGCCACAGATACACTGTCAGACTGATTTCATCCCAACATCTGTCCATTTCCAGCGTAAAATGCAACGTGTCATTTTCCTGTTTCTCATATAAATGCTTTTGATGAAAGTGTTGGATTTATATTATATCCTGCCTCTTTCAGAACATAACTTACAAAACCTGCACACCATGGGGTTTCTCTTGCATTTCTCATTATTCCCATAAGAAATTTTTCAGCTTGAGATTCCATTCTTCATGTTTGAGCATTTCTGACCATTCTATTCTCATCTATTCACCTATGAGACATTGCTCTCGCTATTACATTCCTATCTCACACTACATCAACTCAACCAAACGCACCTCATTCTGCTCAGATTCAAGGCTGTTCTCAATTAAGAGCTGATTCAATTGCATCTATAAATCCTCATAATAATCCTGCTCTACGCTCTAGATTTTGCCTTTCTTGAGATCACTCTGGTAGTGATACAATTTGTGAATTAATAGCATCTAACTCTCCTTGAACCTCTGTCCTTGATCACTCTAACATTTCAGGAGTTGATTCTTCTATTCATTCGTCTATTTCTCATCTTTCCAGGCCGTCAATTCAAGCGGTTCTCATAAATTCTTCCATACCTAATTCTTCTATTAACTCTACAACTGCTGGATCATCCATTCATATCTCTCATTGCTCAAGTCTTCCTAAAAGAGCTACTTCCTCTGGTGAACTCACTCTTTCTCACATGTCATATTCATCCCTAGGACCATTTCACAATGGAGCAGGAGCTCATTGAGATAACTCAACACCTGATAAATCATATCAATCGGTCGATGGAGCTTCTCACTCTACAGATGATCAAAAAGTTAGAGGAGCACTTGGAGTAGTAAGTCATCTAGCCTCTTCTGTTGCAACTTGTGCATCTACTGCTCATGTAGTTTCTCTTGCATGAATTAATGCTTCTCAGGGACTTACTTCTGCTTGAGGAGTCTCTGATTCTTGCTGAGGAGTTACTTCAGCTGCATTTTCTGGTCACCCCACTCACAATGTAAGAGTAAGTAAAAACTGCGCTCTTATTTGTTTTAAAAAGTACATAGTGTATATGTAAATAATTAATATCTCTCTAAAAATAACATACTTTAAAAAACTGTGCAAATATATGGTAGTTTCTATGAAAATAAATATACTCTACATATATACGGTTTTAATTTTTTCTTATGCCAATAACTATTGATATATTTTTTGTCATCTTGTCACTCTGCGCTCTATTACTCTGCGGAATATTTATAGGGATTATCATACTCCTTTCTCAACAAGGGAGAAAATGAAATTCCTGAGAGCTTGGGCTTCTTCAAAATCAGATACTTTCTCTCAATAAAACTCTTGATGAAAAGCTTACTCAGAGTAATAACTCACTGAGTAAAAATATGTCTGAGAGTCTCAAAACGAGTAGCCACATCGCTGATAGTTCTAATAAAAATATAGAAGCAATCACAAAAAAACTTACCGAACTCTCAGAAACAAACAAGCAAATACGAGATATATGAGACCGGCTCGAAGGACTTGAAAGTATCCTAAAGAATCCTAAAAGACGAGGAAATCTGTGAGAGTATTTTCTCAGAGAACTTCTAGAAAATGTATTTACGCAGGATCAATATGCTCTACAATACTCTCTTTCAAGTTGAATAGTAGATGCTGCTTTATTTATTGGGAAAACTATAATTCCTATAGACAGTAAGTTTCCTCAAGAAAATTATCAAAAACTCGTAGAATCCGAAGATGAGTATGGAGTAAAAAAATATTCGAGTGACCTGAAAAAAGATATTCAAAACCGTATCGATGAGACAGCAAAATATATCCTACCCGAAGAATGAACGAGCGACTTTTCCTTTATGCTTATTCCTGCTGAGTGAGTCTATTATGATATTTTTATAAACAAGCTTTGAGATATTAACCCGAGTAAACTTATAGAATATGGTTTTTCTAAGAAGGTAATCATATGTTCTCCAAGCTGATTTTATGCCTACCTGCAGACCGTTCTCCAAGGAATGAAATCACTCCAGATAGAGCAGCAAGCAAAAGAGATTCAAAAATACGTTCTAAAACTTCAAAAGGATATTCATAGCTATGAGGAAGTATTTGGAAAGCTTGGTTCTTCCCTAAGTACAACTGTTAATCACTATAACTCTGGGAAAAAACGTCTTGAGATTATAGACAAAGATATTCTCAAAATTAATCCAGATACTTCTCTATCTGAGAATATTCTCGATGAAGTAGAAAAACCTCACTTATAAAATTTATAATACGAAGTGCAATAGATTTTACGTATTTTTCTTACCTCATTCTTATATTAACAGTAGTATGATGTATAAGTAATTTTTTTACTTTTATTTATTAATTTTTTATTATGAAAAAATTAACACTCGTTTCATTGTTTGTTGCATGAGTCATGTCCCTAAGCTCAGTATCTGCTATAGAATCTAATTACAAAGCTGAAAGAGTTGAAGGAGTGAAGGAATTTAAAATGAAGAAAACAGAAGCTAAAGCAGAAATGCAGGCTAAAAAAGAAGAGCTCCGAGGAGAAATCAAGAACAATAGAATGCAAGCAAAAGAGAATAGAAAAGACTTCAGATCTGAGAATATGGAGGAATTAAAGACTCTGAAAGAAAATCTCAGTGATAGCGAAAAAGAAGAGTTAGAAACTATTAAAGATTCTTTCATGGCTGAAGCAAAATCTCTCAGAGAAGAGATGAAAAACGCTGAAAGTGAAGAAGATCGAGAAAGTATTAGAGAAGACATGGATGAACTAAGAGAAGAGCAATTTGAAGCTGTAGCAGAAGTGATTTGAGAGGAAGGTGCCATGCTGTTAGAAAAAAGAAAAGCAGTTTATACAGAAAATGAAGCTCTTAGAGCAGAAAACAGAGAAGTAAGAGAAGAATATAAAGCTGAAAGAAAAGAGTTTATAGATACATACAAAGGTGTTTTTATAAAAAGAATTGGAAACAGGCTCGATAGTATCCCTACCGCAAATCTAGAAAAAGCTGCTGATAGAATCGATGCTATGCTCGAAAAACTCGAAGCAAACTCTAGTATGAGTGAAGAGAGAAAACAAGCTCAAATAGATGCTATTCTTGCTCTCAAAGAGATTGTAGAAGATAGGATTGAGAACGATGAAAGTGATGAAGATGTACTTGAGACTTTCGAAGATCTTTTAAGCGAATAATCATCTAGTAATTAAAAAAAGAGTTTTCTTAAGAAAACTCTTTTTTTTGTATACTGAGTAAATCAGGAGTTGAAAAGTATATATTTCTCTCTTTTTGAGCTCGCAGAAGATATTCATTCAGAAGTCTCTCTGCCTTAAATATATAAAAAGGAGAAGTGATAGTATAAAAAAACTTATATTCCACAGCGTAGTCTCCAAAACTTCCAATTTCTAGAGATCTATACGGTTCATCTCAGAAATAGTTTGTCGATTCAGGGGTCAAAAGATCTACTTGCATAGTATCAAAAGCTTCGTAACAGAGTTCTGTTAACGTTTCAGACTCTAATTTATAATCTACCTTGATAGTCATCTCTCTCATTATTTTAGATGATTTTCCTGCAATTCATTGAGAGAGATTTTTTACAGCAAGGTTACGAAAGTCACTCGGACGAAACATGATAGGATTCCCACTTCTCAGATCAATACACTTCACCTCTGTAAGAGAAATACTCTTGATCCATACATAGAGCTTTCGTTCATAGAGATAATATACTTGTCCCGTCTCAAAGTTTTTTGATTGGAGTATAATAATCCCAGCAATCATATCTATTGCCCAAACAGGAGCTGTAAATCACATAAATGCGAGTATTCATGCCCAGAGTCCTCCAATCTCTATAAGCGTATCAAGATGAAATATCTTAATACAAATAAATACTCATACGAGAAAAGTAATCACATTTATTCCAAGAGTGAAGAGACTTGCTTCATATCACTTTTTAAAATATTTTTGCCCTGAAACCTCTACCTCTTTTCCATATACTACTAAGATTTGTCTTTGTAATACCAGAGATATAGTTGAAAGTATAAGAAGAGAAAATGCAAACTGAACGACACTTGTGAGAATCTCAATATCCAAAAAGAGAGAACTAACATATATAGCAGAAATAATAAATAAAACACTATATACAAAGAACTCTTGTCTGAGATATTTTTTCATATCTGTTGGACCATGCTCCTTTTTTTCTATATCGGTTCTGAGAAAATACCTTGACACAACAAAAGCTCCGAGCATAAAAAAGAACAGAGCTACATCAAAACTATACATTTTAGATATGTGGTCAAAAGTCCCCACCGCTAGTATGCTAGAAAATACTAGCTATAGTGTAACATACAATCTATCAGTCCGTCAAATCAAGTCTTTTTATATGTAGAAACATAAATTGGTTCTTTCTTAAAGTATCTTTTTTTAAGCTCTATGAGATCATGTCCTGAGAGTATATCTACTTTGTTAAATATATATATTCTTGGTTGTGATGCTCAAATTTTATCAAGTATATCATCTACTACCCCTATTTTCTCTCCTATTTTAGGATCGCTAGCATCTACTACATGAAAAAGTATATCTGACTCTATAGAATCTTCTAGCGTGCTTGCAAAAGCATCAACAAGCTCTGGAGGCAGTTCTCTAATAAATCAAATTGTGTCTGAGAGAAGAACTTCTGTTCCTTTCACATACTGTCATTCCTCTTGAGATTTTGGAGCTATCCATAGTTTTCCTACACTTGTCCCAAGGGTTGCAAAGAGCTTGTCTTCCGAGAGTACTCATTTATTAGTAAGTGCGTTTAAGAGAGTAGATTTTCATGCGTTCGTATATCCGACTATACCTACCGTCATAAATCATTTTCTTTTTCTTCCCTGTCTATGATTCTCACGAACTTTTGAATATCACTCGAGTTTTTTTCTGATTTCTTTTTCTCGTGTAGCTAAATGACGTTTCATAATCTCCGTATTGGTTTCCCCCGATCATTTTCATCCCTGTTTTCAAAGCTCCATCCCCATATTAAATATACGTGGTCACATATGTTTAATAGCAGCAAGTTCTATTTGAAGCTTTGTTTCTTCTGTTTTTGCATTTTTTTCAAATATTTTAAGTATCAGGTCTACCCTATCCCAAGCAACTGCTCATATTTTTTTAAGTTTTTCGTTGAGATTAAACATCTGATGCGGTTTGAGAATATTTCAGAGCACCAAAAGATTAGCTCACTGAAAATGCATTTCGTGAATTATTTCATCCATTTTTCCACTTCAAATATAGGTCTTATAATCTGGAAGAGATCGTTTTTGTATATGTTCTAAAATAACGACTCCTCAAAAAGTCGTTACCAAATTTTCAAGTTCAAGCATACGATCCTGCATTTTATTCTTCTCAACGATATCTGGAGGCACTATGTCAGCCAAAAATACTTTTAGCGTTTCTTCCCCGTTTCAAACCTTGGCTTGAAGGGCTTCCAGGTCGCGCTCCGAGAGATCGCTATAATCGATTATTCACATATTTTTTGACAAAGTTATATTTTCCTATATTTTACGAATACAGTTTTACATCGCAAAACTTATATGCAACAAATTGTAATAACATCTACTTGGAACTTTTTCTTCTTTTTCTTTTCGAAATATGGAAGAGTTTCTTTGTGCGTTTAAAGTTGTAGCAATCAAATTTAAAAACAGAAACGAGTTCTTCCATAAAGGCAAGAACTTTTTTTAATTTTAAAATTACTAATTATGTGAGAAAAAAACTGACTTTACTCAAGACCTCCTGAATCCTTATGTGATTGAGAAGCAATACAAACCCCTATTCAAAAAGAAATTTCTAATATAAGAGCTAGAATGGAGTTCTTGAGATCTGAAAAAATTATAAGTCCTCAAGTACAAAAGACACTTACACAAATGTGAGAAAAACTCATGTGTTTGTGAGTTCCTGAAACTGAAGTAGATACTATATATAGACCATAATATATGAAAAAATATAACTACATAATATGGTGGAATCCTCCCTGGTGTAATTACTACGAATAATTACTGATCTTTTCAGTAGCAATTTTTTAGAACTATTACACCAATTTTTAACTGTAATAGTTTTTTTATTTTTAAATATAATATTATGAATAGGATGCAAAACGAATTACCACAGGAATATATTTACTGACTTGTACAATGACAAGAAGATAATTTTTCAATCCCAGAGCTTACAGAATTCCAGTGACATATGCTAGGATGAATTTTAAGATCTTGAGTGATTACACCCTTCCCTGTGGAGGAAAGCAAGAGGCTTCAGGATATAAAAATCGAAAGAGTTTGATATTTTCAGGCAAGTAAAAACTCATCTATACCACTGAGAGAAATATGAACAGCTGATGAAATTGATAAAATACTATGAAATCTAGATAATATATGAGCAAGTAGTAGTGTTTTTGAAAGATACACAACTCAGCAATATGATCCGAGAGAGCTCATGCTAGATAGATCACTCTTTCGTAGACTATGAATTTCTGCATATAAAAATCAACTCCTGTGAGTTCTCGACTGAAGTATTTCTGGAAGTATTTCTCAAGAAATACTCATAGAGCTTACACGTGACAAGCTTAAAAATATGTGATGTACTGAAAAATATTTAAATGATCTTGTAGATAAAAACTAGTAAACTTAAGATTCACTTCAGACAAATAATTACTATACTTACAGAAATAATTTTTTATAGAAAACACATGGATTACGACGTTATCATAGTTGGTTCTGGAAGTGCAGGCCTTCCAGCTTGAATGTATGCAAGTAGGTATAAACTGAGAAATGTAGTTATTGGTAAAGAACCAGGTGGAGCTCTTGCTACGAGTCATAAAGTTGAAAACTGGCCTGGAGTACTTTCAGCTTCTGGGAAAGAAATAATGGACAGCTTTGCTGAGCATGCGGTAAATTCTGGAAGTGAGATACTCCAAGACACTGTGAGTGCTATAGAGAAAACTGATGATGGATTTAAAGTTATTACAACGAATAAAGAAATTACTTCTCGCTTTGTTGTACTTGCTTCTGGAAATACATATAGAAAACTATGAGTTCCTGGAGAAGCTGAATTCTTAGGGAAATGAGTAAGTTACTGTGCTACATGTGATGGAAACTTTTTTAAAAATAGAGATATAGTTCTCGTAGGGGGATGAAATACTGCTCTCACTGAAGCTCTCTACCTCTCAGAGCTCTGCTCAAAAGTATATCTTGTTCATAGAAAAGATACATTTAGAGCTGAGGATATTTGGGTAGATCAGGCAAAGAAAAAGGACAACATTGAATTTGTCCTGAGTGAAGAAGTAGATCACATACAAGGATGATTTTATCTCGAAGAAGTTGTTCTCAAGAGTGGAAAGGTTCTTAAAGCTGATTGATTCTTTGTCGCTATTGGATCGGATCCATCTATAGATCTTGTAAAAGATATGGATCCTCAAACAGATGATGAGAATTGTCTTGTGGTAGATAAAAGACAAGAAACATCTGTAAAATGACTCTATGCAGCAGGTGACGTTACAACGAACTCAAATAAATTCAAGCAAACTATTATGTCAGCAGCCGAAGGATGTCTGGCTGCAGATAGTATTCATGAAGATATGCTCAGAGGGTAAAGTAAACTAGGAAAACTTTACATTTCAATAAAAAAGTATTTAATATATTAAATACTTTTTTATATCAATAATTGGAATCAGTTACCCCAAGAATTGTAGAACAGACAAGTCACTTACTTAAGAATATTCAAGCTCACAGTGATATTTTTTCTCGAGTCCTGTGATTTGCGAGTAATGAACTTAAAGTAGCCGAATCACGAAAAAGTTTTTGAAGAAATAATCTATTTAGCGATGTAGAAAATCAAGAACTTACACAACTTGTTTGAGAGTTTAAAAGGGTATGAATATTTCATAATGATTTTTCACTAGACGGTATAGAAGTTGGGAGAAGAGTCTTCTTTGTATTAGAGCAATTACTTCTACAAACAGATTATGCTTATGATTCTAAATCACCTTCAAACAGAGATTTTCATTCAAAAGAGGACTTAGAAAAATACAATGAACGAAACAAGTCAGAATTCTTTGATGATAATGAGGAACTTCATATCAAAATAACTAGTATCTTATCTAGATATAACAAAGTTATATGACGAAGTAACAATGTAATAAGTGATACAATAGATAATTTTCAAGACAGATTGTTTGATGCCGAATTCTGTGATGTGAATGAGTATATTGATAGTTATTGTTGTCAGCAACTTTATTCAATGCTTGGACAAGATTCAATTTCTGAAAAAGATATGAAATCACTTATCGATTTCATAAATTTATTATTACAGGAAGATATATTAAAAAGGAGTGAATGTATAGAAATTAAAGAATGCCTGCCTCAAAAGATAGCAATCTATGTACTAAGCGAGAGGTTATTTATGTTATGATTTTTTACAGAAAAGAAACAAGTAAAAGACGATTTATTAGATTATTATGAATGAATTGGTCATAGAGATGCAATTGAAAGAATAAATACATTACGTAGTCTAGATGATAATTTTTACAGCTCCTTAGATATGATTCTTGATGTAATACATTTAGAAGATTGGTATAACAACGCTGATAAAACTCATACTTTTATGCAAAAAGCTCAAGAGATGTGATTTATCACTATCGATGAATATGACCTATTAATTGAATTATACGATGATGATCCAGAATATGTGCTAAATGAGATACTCGTTAAAGTTTTATTTAATTCTGATGTAAGAAAAGATTCAGATTTATTATCAAGTCTTGGGTATCATTTATTAGAATATTATAGAAATTGAAATCCTAAGACTTATAATGAAGTTCTTTCATTTATACAATTCTATAATCCTAAAAAAGATTAAGAAATTATTCCACTCCCCCAAAGCTCATCTCCATTATAAAAAGCTACTATCTGCCCTGAAGCAATAGCTCTTTGTTTTTGATGAAATTTGATAATATAAGCTCCTTTATTTTCTGATATTTCACACTCTTGATCAGCTTGTCTATATCTAATTTTTGCGTTGCAGGTATAAGGAAATGATTTCTTTTCTCAAAGAAAATGAAGCTCACTACAATATAAAGTATCTGAAAAAAGCTCATCATCCTTTCAGTACCCTACTATAAGTCTATTATTTTTTATATCTTTATTTACTACAAAAATTGGTTCTGGCATTCAGCCAATATCAAGTCACTTTCTCTGACCAATCGTATAGTAAAATACTCATTTATGTTTTCACAGAAGCTTTCCAGATGTATCATACACCTCTCAAACCGAATTTGGTATTTTTTTCTGGAGAAACTCTTTGATGTCTACCTTTCCCACGAAACAGATACCTTGAGACTCTTTTCTCTCTGCATTTGGTAATAATGCCTTTCTTGCTATATCTCGAACCTCTGATTTTTCGATATCTCAAATTGGAAACAGAGCTTTTGAAAGCTGATCTTGAGAGAGTCCCGCAAGAAAGTATGATTGGTCTTTGTTTTGATCTACTCACTTGAGGAGTTTATAGCTTCAATTTTGTTCTAGAATTCTCGCATAGTGTCAGGTTGCAACTGCGTCAAATCATAGTTCTAAAGCTTCGTCTAAAAACACTCGAAATTTAATTTCTGAGTTACACATGATATCTGGATTTGGAGTAATCCCCTTTTGATATCCTTTGTACATATATTCCAGTACTTTTGCTTCATATTCCTCTCTGTAATCAAAAGTGAAAAACGGTATTTCTAAATACTCTGCTACCTCTTTCGCAACTTTTATATCTTCTCTTGTAGGACACACTTCTCCCTCCGGAGCCATATAGTTTATCATAAAACCAGCCGTAACATCGTGTCACTGCCGTTTTAGTAGGTACGCTGTAACCGCACTATCTATCCCTCACGAAAGTCCTACAAGTATTTTCTTTTTATCCATACCTTACCTCTCAGACTCTAACTTCTCTAGGTACGCTTTCATTTCTTGTTCTGTTGCAAAGAGGGTGTTTCAAGTAAAAAACTCATAAAATACTTGGACAGCATAGTATGAAGCGCTCGAAAATAATACGTAGATCAGAAACCATGATAGTTCAATAAAACCAAGATCAATAGAAATAGCTGAAAAATATTCTCCAAAAATGAGAGCAAAAACAACAAAAAGCGCTATCTGCGTCACAAGCTGACGGGGCATAAGAATTATTTTCTTCTGGAGTTCAAGATATCTAAAATATATAGAGAGTATTCCTGAAAACACTCCAGAGAGAAGTGTAAGAGTAATATATAACATGATTTTTATCTAATAAGTATTTGAAGTATTGTATGCAAACGCAGTCTTTTGTAAATACTATGAACCGTAGCTTGGCCTGATAGTATCATCCTCTATATTATCAAAATGAAAGAGGATTTCTTTGAGTAA
>JAHDGX010000075.1 GCA_020631575.1 Candidatus Altimarinota bacterium
AATATATTCATCATTCAACAAGCATCGCTGCGGCATTTGCAGAGAATCCACACTGAGGATTCTCAGGAGTTCATTTCATGAATAACATGACTCTATACTGAGAAATAAGTTTTTTAATTCTTTCTGTTAATTCTGTTGTAAGCATATTGTGTTTAAGTTTTAGGTATATTACATTTCATGCGTAGGGCATGTATAGATCATGTTTGCATAAAGTCGTCAAGGCATTCATATACAAGTCTTGACTGCTGTATTCTTGTTTTTCAAATAAATCTTTCTGACGTGATATCAAGATAGAAATGCTTTCCATCTCATTTCTCATCATGAAAATCCATTTCTACATTATCTCAAAAATCTTGTTTTACTTTCTCTAATACTTTTTCTTGAAGTGTCATAACTATCATTCTTGGTTATTAATATATTCTTCTAAGTCAGATTGAATATTTTCAAACATAACATCCTCAAGAATTTCATCTTTCATACTTGGATTTACTCAGATTACATTTGAAAGCACTTTTACAGCTTCATCTTTTTGTTCAAGCATTACGAGCGCAGAAGCTTTGTTGTAAAGTAGAGTAGTATTATCACCTGAAATTTCAAGTCATTTATCAGCAGACTCAATAACTTTATCCCAAAGCGCGAGTTCAAGGTAGATTCCTGATTTTTCAGTATGTATGAGGATTTCATCTTCTTCCAAACCGATAAATGCTATCTTTTCAAGAAGGTCTAGTTTTGAAGAAGGGTTTTCTTCTCGATTATATTGACTCCATAAATATCATGCTTCTTGCTTTTGTTGAATAAATTCTTGATTTTTCAGTATATCCTGAGATTGTTGAAGTTGATCCTGTTCAAACTTTTTCATAAATTCTTCGAGTTTTCTTTGTTCTGCTTTTACACGTTTTTGGACTTCTTTCTCAAAGTTTGTAGTGAGGTTTTCCCGTACATCTTTCATAGTTCTCCAACCTACGAGTCAAAAACCAGTGACTGCCATAGTTATGATAAGCCAAAGAAAGTTCACTGTATTCCCTGAATACGATAGAGCCCTATCTACTGTTGCTAGTTCACGCTGATTAAGCTCCTCGTTAAGCTCCCTTCTGGTTGATTCAAGCTGTATTCTCAGTTCTTTTAATTCATTGAGTATAAACCTCTGTGTCCAATTAATATCATCAGGTACTATAAGTTGGCTTCATGAAGCTGTATCAATCTCTCTTACAAATTGAAGCTCGTCTTCTGGCTGAAAAGCAGAAGCTCCTTGAAAAAAGAAAACACCAAAACAGATGGTAAAAAGCACGAGTATATTTTTCATATCTTTTTTATAAAAATTACATCTCCAGAGTATAGATCATTTTCCTTAAATGCAAGTAAATATTTATGAGAGTTTTTTTGATAAGCTCCTTGCTGCGTTCCTAATAACTTCACTGAGAGCTGGATGTATAAATATCATATCCTCTAACATAAATCTTACAGTCATATTTGCTGAAATAACTACTATCATCATATGTATAATATCTGAGGCCTTCTCTCAAATAATATGAGCACCTATAAGTTCTCCTGAGTGTTTATCTGCAATCAGTTTCACAAATCAAACCTGCGCTTTCATGGCATCTCACATAGCTGAAGCCTTATAGTTATGTATTGCTACTTCATAATCTATACCTTCGGTTTTTCATTTTCTTTCTAGCTCATCTTGCGTTACACCTACTCATGCTACTTGTGGATACGAAAATATTGCATGAGGCATGGGAGGGTATTGTATAGGATTTTTCGCTTCTTCTCAATATTCTTTGAGTAAATACTCTCCTTCATAGTTTACACTGTGACGAAAAAGATAATTTCATATCACATCTCACAGTGCATATACTCATGAGACCTTTGTTTCTAAATATTCATTTACCTCAATATATCATCTCTTGTTTGTAGTGATATTTGTATTTTCGAGACCAAGCCCCTGTGTCATTGGCATTACTCATGTCGCAACAAAGAGAGCATCTGACTGCATGATTTCTCCATTATCAAGAGTCACATAAAAAGTATTATCACTATACTCCACTTTTACAGGAGAAATTCAAAAATGCACATTATACCTTTGGGAAAAATCTTTTTCAAATACTTCTCTAGTATCTTTATCCTCAGCCTTAATCATGCCGGAGCGAACGAGAAAATGTACATCGCAGCCAGCTGCTGCATATACATGACCCAGCTCAACTGCTATATATCAACCTCCTATTACTATCATCTTCTTTGGAAGCTGAGAATTCACAAGAGCATCTTTACTTGTCATATAAGGAGTATCTGCTAATCATTCTATTGCTGGTATAGATGGAACAGATCCTGTAGCTATATAAATCGTATCTGCAGATATATGCTCTCCATTTACTTCGATTATTTTATTCTCAAGAAATTTTGCATGTCATTTGTAGAGAGTAATATTTTCAAGAGTATTATAAAATGGTTCTATAGAATTTGAGTCTTTAGATATTCTTTGCTGCGTTTCTTCTACGAGACTCTTAAAATCTATGCGTGGAGCTTCTAAACCATGCACATGCAAGTCTGACGCATGTTCTCTCGCAGTTGTAGCAAGATCAGATGGATATATAAGCATTTTTGATGGTATACATCCTCGATTCAGGCAGGTTCCTCACAGCTCAGATTTTTCAATAATCGCTATGGTTTTTCATGTGTCTGCGAGAGGACGAAGCTTTGTTCCTCATCCAGATCAAATTATTATTATATCATAGTGTTTCATAGCTAGTATTTTGCATATATTTTTACTATTTTACTTGTAAAAAGTTAAAAGAAAATGAAATTTTACACAAGCTGAAATCTTGATATACTTTCTGTATTATATTGTTAATTATAAACTGTATGCTTAGACTCTTTGTTCCTGCACTCTTAGTTCTTATTCCGATAGTGCTTATAGCTCTTCAATGAATCCCTGGTATTGGTATTGCTCTTGTTCTTGATATTATTCTTATTGCTCTCTCGGTAAGAATCGTATCTCCTAATACTGTTCGTACTGTTGAGTTTCTCGGTCGTTTTGATCGTATCCTAAGACAAGGTCTAAACTTCATTATTCCTTTTCTGGAAACAACAAAATCTCAGGTTCTTTATAAAAGGAACTTCCCAGTAGAAGTTGAATGAGTTACAAGTGATAATGTAACAGCATACATTGGACTCAACGTTATCTACTACGTAGAGGATGATGATAAAAACTCTAGAGAAGGGACTATCTATAAATCAGTCTACTCTATAGATGATCCTAGAACGATGATGAGATCAACAATAGATGAGCAGCTCAGAGGGATGATAGTAGCATTTACTC
>JAHDGX010000018.1:0-4141 GCA_020631575.1 Candidatus Altimarinota bacterium
AATATTCATCGTGGGAGTTATGATATCTCAGAAATATCAGAAAAGCTCTATGAGGATTCAAAAAAGATAGTAGCTGAGCATATTGGAGCAGAATCTTGGAGAGAAATTATATATACAGGGAACTCTACCTACGCGCTCAATCTCCTTGCCCAAAGCATTTGGAGAACAAAGAAGCTGAAGAAATGAGATACCGTTATTGTGACGATAGTAGAGCATCATGCTAATGTTGTTCCTTGGCTTATTTTAAAGGAAGACTATGGAGTAAATGTTGAGTTTGTATCTGTAGATGAGAATTTTGATATAGATTATAATGATTTGGGATCTAAGCTAGATGAGAGTGTAAGAATAGTATCTCTGGCTCATGTAAGTAATACAACAGGGCAGATTTTTGATATCCAGAAAGTAGCATACATGCTCAAAGCTCGCTATGGAAAAAATAAACCTCTTCTCATAGTAGATGGATCTCAAAGTGTTCCTCACTTTGGAGTTGATGTACAAAGTCTAGGTTGTGATGCAATGTTTTTTACGGGGCATAAAGTATTTGCAGATAGTGGAATAGGGGTGCTATGGGCTCATGAAGAACTTCTTATGGAACTCAAGCCAGTATTCTCAGGTTGAGGGGCAATAGGTGAAGTAAAACAAAAGAGTTTTACCCACTCTAATAAACTTCCTGATAAATTTGAACCAGGAACCCCAAACCTCTCTGGGGCAGTAAGTATGCTTAAAGCCTTTGAGTATATTGAAAATATTGGGGGGTATGAGAAAATGGAGGAGATAGAGAAACAGCTTGTAGAATACAGTCTTGAGAAATTTAATACTATTTCGGAGCTACGACTCATAGGAAGTACAAAACCTCAAAATAGAGTGTGAGTATTTACATTTGCTATCGAGGGAATTCATAGCTTTGATATCTCTGATTATCTTGCAGAAAATAATATCTGCGTGAGAGCATGACAACATTGCGCGGAACCATTTATGGAATATGTATGACAAACTCATACCTGTCGCATGAGCCTCCAGGTCTATAATACGAGAGAAGATATTGATAGATTTTTTGAGGTATTGGGGAAAGCAATTAATGATTTAAAGTAAATGTATAACGAAACCATTACATATTATAGTAAGACTCCACCAAATAAATGAGTCTTAGAAGATGCTGATGTATCATTTTGGGAAGAAAACAGAACCTGTTGAGATGATCTCAAAGTGTATATCAAGATCGAAAATGATATTATTAAAAAATGGTCATTTGAGGGTGATACTGCAATTATTACTACAGCTTGCGCTAGTGTCTTTGGGGAGAGTATTATTTGATTAAAACTATCAGAAATATTTGAGTTTTGATATTCGTATATACAGGAGCTTGTTGGTATGCCAATCTCAGATAGACGAAGACAGGCCTCGGTACTTGGTCTACTCACAACTCGTAACGCGCTTCATGAGTATTTAAAAGATGGCAAAAAAGACACTTTTGATGATGTATTAAATATATAAGATGATAAAATTATCACAAACATGAGATGACGCTCTTAAGGCAATTTGTTATATAGCAGATAGATGAGATATGGTGCAAATAAAAGATATTGTAGCGCATGAAGGAATGAGTGAAACCTGTCTTCGTAGGATTATTCCTGATTTGCATAAGGCAGGGATTCTGGTTGCGAAGCAGTGACGATGAGGAGGAGTGATGCTTGGTATGAATGCGAGTCAGATATCTGTATATGATATACTCCTAGCTGTATGAGAAGAGCTTGGACTTACAGATTGTACCAAAGATATATATTGTGAGAAAAAATCAGATTGTTATACAACAGATGTCCTCTGAAACCTTCAAAGAGGATTCAACAGTCTTCTCAAAATGCAGACAGTAGATAAAATCATAAAAAAATAAAAAGCTCAGAATTAATTCTGAGCTTTTTATTTTTTTATTTCTGACTATTTTTCGTCAGTGTTCATATTAATTTTAATACCAGGACCCATAGCGTTACATACTACCACTGAGTTGATATATTTTCCTTTTGCCCCTGATGGTTTTACATCTTGGATGATTTGGAGAAATGCGTTGAGGTTATCCTCTAGTTTTTCTTTTCCAAAAGAAAGTTTTCCGAAAATTGAGTGAACATTCCCGGCTTTATCAGTTTTGAATTCAAATTTACCACCAGCGATATCTTGTACTACTGCAACAAGATCTTCACCAACCGTTCCTGTTTTAGGATTAGGCATAAGTCCTTTTGGTCCGAGTACTCTTGCTACTTTACCAAGGTGTCTCATCATAGATGGAGTAGCTACACAAACATCGAAATCAAGGTTTACGTTTCCAGCTGCAATATCAGCAAGAAGCTCTTCACCACCAGCTTCAGTTGCTCCAGCTTTTTTAAGATCTGCTGCAGGGATAGAGTCAGTAAATGCACAAATTTTCAGTGTTTTACCAGTTCCATGAGGAAGTTTTCCCGTTGTTCTAATCATTTGATCTACGTGTTTTGGATCAAGATTGAGATTAAAATGAATTTCTACTGTAGGATCAAATTTTACAGTATTTGTTTGTTCAAGCAGCTCAACTGCTTCTGGTACGCTATATTCCATCCCTTCTTTGAGGAACTCCATAGCTTTTCTATACTTTTTTCCAGCCATAATGTTGTAATAAAAAAATAAAAGGTAATCGCGTCTTTTCTCTCATTTAAGCCAAACGGTTTAAATCTAGTCCTAGACTTCCTTTACAAGGCTCAATGATTATAGTGAAATATTTGCAAAATCAAGTTTTTAAATATACTTGTTTGACTAATATTAAAATTATTATTTTAATGAACTTATTAGGTAGGGCTAATACATCTCTCACATGTAAAGATAGTGATTTTTTCATACTTCAGAATAGAAGTTTTTCTGAGCAAATAAAGTTATTATGAAAATTAGATTTTTTTTCTCTTGAACTTTACAATAATTCCCCATTTCTAGAGTTTTCACATGCTAATGGGGAAAAAGTTCTTTTGAGAAAATGAATAGGAGTTGTATTTTTTTGAGACAGCCCAATATATTCAAGAATATCAACTACTAGTTGTATATGATCTTCTTATTTGTATTGTTTAGAAAGACAGTGAAATTATCAAATATATGTAGGAAATTGGTATTTTATAGAGCACCCTATCACAAGTATGATTTCCAATTGAAAAACTTTAGATGGATCTTTTGAGACACATGCAGATGTTATAAATGCAGTAAAATTTTTATTTGCTGATGTTTTGAATTATAGAGAGATTTAGTCTTTCTCCACCAAATCAACTCCTCATTTATTCCATGGCATACATCTGAGAATTCTTCAAAATCATTTTATGAGTCCAAAAAAGGCTCATTTTTTTTCGAGGGATTCAATCATATAATTACTACATGTGGGATAATGCTTACAGTAGGGAGTATTATCTTTTGCCCAAAAAGAATGATCTAGTGAGAGATACTTTTGGTAGAGCTTTACGAGAGATATGAGAATAGTTTTCATATTTTTCTAAAAATATATACACTTATAGCATACTTCATAATAGAAAAAAGCAATGATAGGATATATTAAATGAGAGATAAAAGAAATAACGGATACAAGTATTTTAGTACTCCCTGATTCAGGAGTTTGATATGAGATAGGAATCAATGAAATCACCTTTGCGAGTCTTGCGACAAGAGAAGAAGCTGAGCTATATCTGTATCATCATATCACAGAGTGATGACAGGCTCTTTTTGGCTTTGAAACTCTAGAAGAAAAGAAGCTTTTTACTGAGCTTATCAAAATCTCAGGGGTTGGTGGAAAAGTAGCCCAGCAGATACTTTCACTAGGGAAATCTAGACTTATTAATGCTGTGCAGTCAGATGATAAAAAGACTATAGAATCTATTAAGGGAATAGGGAAAAAGATGGCTGAAAAGATAGTACTTGAGCTGAAAGATAAGGATTTTGTAAAGTCTCATGTAGAAAATGTAAACACTGAAAATTCTTCTAACTGAGCACAAATAACACTTCCAAAAACACTCTTAGAAAACATTACGGGAACTCTTCAAAGTATGGGATACCAGAATCGAGATATTGAGAGAGTATTAACTCAGATTCCAGCTCACTATAATAGTGTAGATGAAATATTACCATTTATGATTCGCGAACT
>JAHDGX010000018.1:4241-19938 GCA_020631575.1 Candidatus Altimarinota bacterium
ACAGAATTTGAGTGATACAATTTTTCGTGAAAAAAAGTAGGTCTCGCTCTCCGCAGCTGATATATAGGAAGTAGTGGGGATTCAAGGGTAGAAAGACTTCTTGTGGAAGAGCTTTGTAAGTATATTGAGAGTAGATGATGAAGTGTAGTGTTTATGCCGCATAGTTTTCATAAAACCGATAGTAGGGCAAATGACTATGAGTTCATGAAACAGTTTGTGAACTATGAGAGAGAAATATATGCGGATATGTGAGAAGTATATACAGTCTATAATCATAGCATGATAGATATGATAGTTTCTATGAGACTTCATAGTATGATTCTCTCATATGTATATGGAGTAGAACAGATAGTACTCAGTTACTCTCAAAAGACAGATGAAGCAATAAAAAAACTCTCGAAATAATTCGAGAGTTTTTTTGAGGGAGTAATGACTATTTTGTAGCAATAGCACCTTTTTTAATTGTTATAAGAGCCGTTGTATCAGTTGCCCCTGTAATATCAACATCAGCAAAAGGAGTTGCTTGAGCTGAGAGAGTTACAAGAGTATTAGTTGGAAGACCAGAACCTTGTTCGAGTCTATTAGGATCATTTCCGTTATCTGAAGTATCAATAGCTTTACTAGAAACATTCCCTTGGTTCTCAAAAGCTACAGAAACCTCATAAGCTCCTTGAACAATACCTACAGAGTCTGCCCCTACCGTGTAAACGTATCCACATCTTGAACCGTTACATGTTTGATCATGTTTTGGATCTTCCGCGAGAGAAGGAACATAGTTTGTAACAAGAGTGGAAGCTCATGATGTCCAATCAGCAGCCCCTTGAGGATATACTGAAGTATCTTGATAGAATTGTTCAACTCCACCTCCAAGCGCTTTGAGATCTGATATTCTTGTAGTATCACGAGCTTTTTGGATTTGTGATGTAAACGTAGTAACTGCCCCAGTAGCAAGAATACCAATAATGGTAATTACTACGAGAAGTTCAATAAGCGTAAAACCTTTTTGTAGAGTTTTAATCATAATATGTATAAGAATAAAATAAAGTAACGCTATTTATTATAGCGTCACCTTGGGAAAAGCAAAAAAACACTCAGAGAAACATATTGCGTATTTTAAAAAATGTTTTTTAAAAATGCAGAGTTTTCAGTCTTAATAACTTGAAAAGTATATATTTTTTCCTATAATCCCGGAGTTATTTTTTATATATAAATGTTTATGAAAGTAGAGAAAAAGATGCTTCCAAAATCTATTGTGGAGCTCATAATAGAGGAATCAGCTGAAAATGTAGCAAAGTTTAGAAAAGATGTACTTAAATCTGCAGCAAAGAATGCAGACATTAAATGATTTAGAAAAGGAGCAACTATCCCAGAAGATGTTATAGTAAGACAATTTGGAGAAGATGTTATTCTCCAAATGACTATTGAAAAGGCTATCGAAGGAGTGTATAGAGATACTCTCAGAAGTGAAAAACTTATGCCAGTATCCCAGGCAGAGATTCAAGAAGTTATATCTCAGGATCCACTCAAAGTAAAAATTCAAGTAGAGGTATTTCCAAAAGTCGAAATCAAACCAGCATATAAAAAGGTAAAACTTACAAAAAATAAACTTACTGTAAGCGCTGATGAAGTGAAAGCTGCAATTGAGGATATTGAAACGAGATTTACACATTTTCATGATGTAACTGACGCAAAAGTAAAAGCAAAAATGGGTGATAGAGTTACTATTGATACTGATGGATATGAAGACGGAGAAGTTATGGAATCAACATCAATGAGAGATTATCCACTGGTACTAGGTTCTAACATGCTTGTTCCTGGTTTTGAAGAGGACATAGCTGGAATGAAAACAGGAGAAGAAAAAGAGATTGATGTAACTTTCCCAAAAGATTATCATAACGCTGATTTTGCTGGTAAGAGGACAAAGTTTAAAGTAACGGCAAAAAAAATAGAAGCAGCTCATAAACCAGAGTTCACTCCAGAATTTATAGAAGGGCTCAGAGGAACAAAGATGGAAATGCCTGAATTTAAAAAACTTATCAAAGCAGAACTTCTTGAAACAAAAGAGGCAAATGATGGTATGGAAAGAGAAATGAAACTTATAGAAGAACTTCTGGGACACAGTACTCTAGACCTAGGAGATAAGCTTATAGCGCAACAAACAGATCAAGTATTTGAAGAAATCAAACAAAACATCACAAAGGATGGAGTAAAAGTAGAGGATTATCTTGCTTCTCTTGGTCTTTCTACTGCAGAATATAAGACTCAGCATGTACAGGCTACTGCTATAAAGAGACTTCAAGGAGAACTTATTCTTAATGAACTTATGACGAAAGAAAAAATAGAAGTAAGTGAACAAGATATGGAAGCAGAGGTATCAAAAATGATGTCAAAATTTGAATCAGAAGATGTTCTCAAGAGACTCAAAGAGCTTTATCTTCCAGGAAATAAATACTACGAAGAACTTAGAAGAAGAGTTGCATACAGAAGACTTATAGATAGCTTTTTTACGACTGCTAAATAAGACTCTTTCTTCATTAAAAAACCGATGAACTAATTCATCGGTTTTTTAATGATCATTATTCCGTCATCGTCATCAATCTGTATGAGCTCGTAAGTGATACTTTCTTGTTTTAGATACTCATATAAAGATTCCATTTTATAGCGAAATTTTATAACATCGTCGATAACTATAGTTCCTCCTGGGTAGGTTTTGTCCCAAATAAGTTTGAGAAAATTGAGAGACTCTTTTTTGAGTCCATCTATGAATACAAAGTCATATGTTTCATCAAGAAGAGGGATAATATCTCGAGCATCTCAAAAGTAGTGTGTTATTATATGAGCTACTCATGCTGTCTCATAGTTTTCAGTAGCCTCCTCGTACGCGTTTTGTGAAAACTCTATAGAAGTTATTTTTCATCATGTGCGCTCCATCTCTATGGCAAAGTTTATAGTTGAGTATCAGTTTGCGCTTCAAATCTCAAGTATATGCTGAGTATTATTACTCTGCAACATCTCTCTGAGGTATTGAGCATTTTCATGACTAATATTTGGAATATCGTTTTTTTCTCCGTATGTTTTGAGTTCTCTCAAAAATAATTCTCTATCCATATTTGTTTCCTCTAAAGTATATAGTGGTATAGTATATTTTTTAGAAGGAAAGTAAAAAAATCAAAAAAATTTGCCTTTTATTCAGGCTCTCTCTATAATGACCTAGTAATTTTATTACTTTAGAAACTACATTATGAAAAATATTGTAAAGTCAGGTCTTGCTGGAGCTCTTGCTCTTCATGCTGGTATTGCAAGTGCTGCAATCCAATTCGGTGAAACAAAAGTTGATGGTGGTCTTAAGGGAAATGATGCTGCTGCAGATAGCGCAATTCAAACTCTTATCACAAATGCTATTTCTTTTCTTTACCTTGTAGCAGTTGTATTTGCTCTTTGGGGTGGGTTTAATATCCTCACTGCTGGTGGTGATGAAGAAAAAGTTAAAAAAGGGAAAACTATTCTGATACAAGCTGGTATTGGTCTTGTAGTTATCTTCCTTGCTTCTTCTATTGTAAAATGGATTGTTGGTTCAATTCTTGGAACAAGCTAGTCTATCAGATATTAAAAAAGCTCCGATACTTCGGAGCTTTTTTAGTTTAAAGTTTTAGAAATCATAACTTTCCTCATTTGTTTTATTATCCTCGTTCATTTTTCCTCGTATCCCATAACCGATAAGCATTCATGTGATGATACTCATAAGTGAGAGCATCCATGTTTTAGTAATCCATATAAAAACATATGCTTGGAGAGGCACTACCATATTTTCGATAATTAAAACCACACCAAAGAGAACTCATACAAGGATAATAATAGTGTTGAAATTCATGAGAAATAAGACTCTAAAAAATAATATAAATCTATTATAGAATTATGCTGCCTATTTCCAAATTTTTCATCTTTACAATGCTCTAATGCTCAGTAATATAGCCACAATTTTAAAACTTTTATGAGCGAAAATGTACAATCACCAGGAAATAGAAAAAAAATGGCAGAACTATTGGAGAGAAAATAATACTTTTAAGACAAGTAATACCTCACTAAAACCCAAGTACTATGTACTTGATATGTTTCCATATCCATCAGGGGCAGGTCTGCACGTAGGACATCCAGAGGGGTATACGGCAAATGATATCATAGCACGTTATAAACATGCAAAAGGACACAATGTACTCCATCCTATGGGTTGGGATGCTTTTGGTCTTCCAGCTGAGAATTATGCTATTAAGACAGGAACTCATCCAAGAATAACAACAGATAAGAATATTGCGACTTTTAAAAGGCAGATACAAGAACTTTGATTTTCCTACGACTGGGACCGAGAAATAGACACAACAGATCCCGAGTATTACAAATGGACACAGTGGATATTCCTCAAACTCTTTGAGGAGGGACTTGCTTATGAGCAAGATCTCCCAATAAACTATTGTCCAAGTTGTAAGACAGGACTTGCAAATGAAGAGGTTCTTTGAGATTTTTCATGTGAGCGATGTGGGACACAGGTTGAAAAAAAGAAAATCAGACAGTGGGTACTTGCTATCACAAAATATGCAGAGAGACTCCTTGCTGATGTGGATGATCTTGATTGGCCAGAAGGTATCAAAGATATGCAAAGAAACTGGATTGGAAAATCTGAGGGATGTGAATTTGAGCTTAAAAAATCAGATGATGAGACAAAAGCTATTAGAGTGTATACAACGAGGGTAGATACAGTATTTGGTATGACCTACGCAGTTATTGCTCCTGATCACCCAGATGTGCATGACTTTATCCAGTCATCTCACAGTGACGATGCCCTTGCCTATATCAAGAAAGCAAATAACCAATCAGATCAAGACCGTACAGCTGACGACAAAGAGAAAACCTGAGTCTTCACAGGAAGCTATGTTATTAATCCATATAACGGAGAGCAAGTCCCTCTCTGGATAGCTGACTATGTACTTGGTTCTTATGGAACCTGAGCCGTTATGGCTGTTCCTGCACATGACATTCGTGACTTTGAGTTTGCGAAAAAATTTAACTTGCCAGTTAAGTGCGTCATTCAGCCTCATTTTGATGAAACAGAAAGATGAGACAATGATCTTGAAGATCCGAAAGAAGTTCAGGCTTTAAGAGGGGATTTATATTTTACAGCAAAGGATTCTCATCTTATTAACTCATGAGAGTATAATGGACTCAGTTTTGAAGATGCAATAGAAAAATTTATGGAGATTGCAGAATCTGAGTGATTTGGACATAAAACTACGAACTATAAACTCAGAGATTGGCTTTTTAGTAGGCAGAGATATTGGGGAGAACCAATTCCAGTGGTACATTGTGAGGAGTGTGGAATCGTCGGAGAAAAAGAAGAGAATCTCCCGATACTTCTTCCAGACACGGAGAATTTTGAACCAAGCTGAGATGGAACCAGTCCACTTACTTTGATATATGACTTTGTAAACTGTGAATGTCCAAGTTGTGGCTGACCTGCTAAGAGAGAAACAAATACTATGCCTCAATGGGGAGGATCATGTTGGTACTATCTGAGATTTATGGACAATACAAACTCTGACAAGCTCGTTGGATCAGAAATAGAAAAATACTGGGGGCAAGTAGACTCTTATGTTGGATGAGCTGAGCATGCGGTGCTGCATCTCCTCTATGCACGATTCTGGCATAAATTTCTCTTTGATATTTGAGTAGTATCTACAAATGAGCCGTTTTATAGACTTAGAAATCAGGGAATGATCTTAGGTATGAGCTATAGAAATCCAAAAGGGAAACTGATAGCCGATGATATGGTTGAAGAAAAGGGTGGAAAATATTTCGACACAGAGACAGGTGAGGAGCTGGAGAAAATACCAGCAAAGATGAGTAAATCACTGAAAAATGTTATCAATCCAGATGATATAGTCCAGCAGTACTGAGCTGATACCCTCAGAATGTATGAGATGTATATGGCTGATTTTAAGGACGCAGCTCCGTGGGATCCAAGCTCTATTGTAGGAGTTCGTAGATTTCTTGATAAATTCTACGCAATGATGACAGGAGAAAATCCACGTCCAGCTAAATCTGATGATGAGACTATGAAAACACTTCATAAGACGATTAAAAAAGTAGGAATAGATATCGAAAATTATAAATTCAACACAGCTATTGCGCAGATGATGATACTTCTCAACACATGAGAACCTCAAGACGGTGAGAAAAACTTAGAATGGAAACGAGCCTTTATCCAGATACTCCATCCATTCGCTCCACATATGGCTGAGGAATGTTGGGAAAAACTATCTCCAGAGAGAGAAGAGATACTCAAAGTATATTTTGCTACAAGTAACGAAGGGAAAATCAAAAGAGCCCAGAGCTGTTTTGACTCACTCAGGTCAAAGATAAGTGTTGAGCAGGTGCCAGAGCTAGTTGATGTAGATGAAACAGCTAGCACCCCTTTAGAATGCGCATTTCAAAAAATAGAAGCTTATAAAAATAAAGGATACAAAACCCCAGTTATGGTAGCAGATACAGCTGTGTATTTTGAAGATCAGGATTCCGATCCTACCAAGGTGAGAAGAACAGCTATTGAGAATGCTGGTAAAAATGAATCTGAACTTTCTAAAGAGGAAATAGCTGATCTCATGATAGAGTATTATAGTGAAAAGGCCCGAAAAGCAGGAGGACAAATACCGTTTCATTATATAGATTCATGGGTCGTATTATCTCCAAATGGAGAGATTCAAACCTATGAATATAGAAGAGAATACATCCTCACAGATACACACAAGTGAGAGGTGTATCCAAACGCTCCTATGAGAGGCCTCTCTATATCAAGAGTCACGTGAAAGAGAGCAGATGATACTACTATGCAGGACTATAATAAAGAGTTTGCATGTCAAACAGAAGCATTTGCGGAGCTATTTGATTTACAGTGAGGATCTGTATTTTTTACAGACTGGCCAGAATATGATGAAGCTATGACAGTAGACAGTGAAGTAACTATCTGAGTACAAGTACTTGGGAAGCTTAGAGGAGAAATAACGATAGCAAAAGACGAAGATAAAGATTCAGTCCTTGCAAAAGCAAAGCAAAATGAGGCAGTCGCTAAGTGGCTTGAAGGGAAAGATCTTGTAAAAGAGATTTATGTTCCAGGGAAAATTGTTAATCTCGTAGTAAAATAAATCATGTTCTGACTTGCACTTCCATTTTTGATTTCACAGATTCTAGCTGGGATAGCTATTATTGCAGATGTTTGTAGTTTTCAATTTAAGGAGAGAAAGAAAATTATTATCTTTTTTATGATAGCTGCAAGCTGTATAGCGCTTCATTATTTTCTTCTTGAGAGATATGTTGCAGCTGGGATTGTATGTATTGGAATTGTCAGATTTTTTATCGCATATCATAGTACTTGGGAGTATTGGAAATATATATTTATATTTTTATTTACAGTAACTACAGTAGTCTTCTATAAGGACTATTATGATATATTGATTCTTCTCGCTATGAGCCTCTCCACTATAGCATCGTTTAGAAAGGATGACCACTCTCTTAGATTATTTATGATGTGAGGGACGCTGAGTACTATTTGCTATAATGCTCTTATATTTTCTCCTCTATGAGTTGTTCTCGAAGGTATATTTCTCGGAAGTAATCTTGTTGGATATTGGAGACACTATATAAAAAAATAAAACAATGAAAGCTGAGAAAAATATTATCGTAAATGAGAAGGATGAGGTTATAGGATATAAACTTCGTAGTGAAATACAATCAGAGGATATCTATAGAGTCTCATGCTTATGGATTACAAATACTGCTTGAGATGTACTTCTTGCTCAAAGGTGATTTCTCAAGACAAATAACCCTGGTATGTGGGGATCTGCCGTTGCAGGAACGGTTGAAAAGGGAGAGGATTATGAAAGTAATATTTATAAAGAAACCGAGGAAGAAATAGGGCTCGCATGAGTTAAGTTAGTAGAGTGGAAAAAAGTGCGTCATGTATGACAGCATAATTTCTTCTGTCAGTGGTATACTCTGGTGATTGATAAGGAAATATCAGAGTTTAGAAAAGAAGAGTGAGCGGTTGAATCTCTTCGTTGGTTTACTCCAGAGGAAATAAAAAATCTTACAAGTAGGTCACCATCAATCTTTACTCGAAGTACTCTGGACATGCTTGAATGAAAGCTCTAAAAAAAGAAGAAGTAATTACTTCTTCTTTTTTTTATTTTTTGATTCTTTGTCTTTTTTCTTTTTTTGCTTTGTCTGACAGTAGGGACATACTTTCCAGCCCTCTCTGATGATTTTGTGACACTCGTGACAGGTATCTTTGAGCGATGTTTTACAGCTTGGACATACTATGAAGTCAGCTTCGATATCACTACTACACTCAGGACAGATAAGGGAATTGTCTTTTTGCTCGAGAGTTTCTTGGACGATACTCGTGAGAATGTCTAGATTTCACTCTATTTCAGCGCTACATCTATCGTATAAGCTCTTTCTTGGCCGAATTAAGAGGTAGAGAAATACTCCAAGTGGGGTGAAGAGTATCATTATAACGACGCAGAGAATTTGGTAAAGCCTACTCGAACTTCTCATAGCAATGTCTTTTGCCACCCATATGATAAGCGCAATCCAGACAACAAAAAAATACACCACAGCAAACTTGAGCATAGACTCAAGAGTGACAGAGTTCCATATTGGATTCATGACAGTTTCTACTGCTGGGTTATTTGACATATTATCTGAGTTTAGATTGTTTCCACTTTTCTATTTCTTTATGATTTCCACTTCTGAGCACCTCAGGCACGAGATGTCAATGGAAATCTGCAGGTCGAGTATATACTGGATACTCTTTTTGTCTATCAAGTTTGATTGAAAAACTTTCTTCTTCATGTGAGATAGAACTTCATAGTACTCAGGGCTTGAGCCTGATGAGAGAATCCATAAAGATCTGACTCGCTATCTCTCAGCCTGTGAGAATATACTCTCAGATAGATATCTCGTAATCGACATACATATCGATGATACGTTGATCTATTCACTCATAGTGTCCACATATGATAATACACTCAGTTATATCTTTACTAAGTTGTTCACTGAGCTCTTGCCTCAGTAACTCTCAGCTTGGAGACATGTAGATGACAGGAAGCTTCCCACAACTCTCAAATATAGATTCTATAGCTCGCGAGAGAGGAGTAGGAGAGAGTACCTGCCCATGCATGCCAAATGCTTTATCATCGACATGTCATGAAGTGTCTTTTGCAAACTCATTGAGTTTATAGAGGCTGACTTCGAGAAGTCATTTTTCTCTCGCTTTTCAGATAATACTTGTCTCTAAAAAACTTGTAAATGCTTCAGGGAATATAGTTATGATATGAAATTTCATTTGTTTATTGATGCAATAATATGTTCTACTATTTCCTCAGGAGAAATAGAGGTGGCATCGATACATATGTCAAAGTCTTCTTTTTTAGGTGGAAATACTATTTCTGGATATACTTGGTTGTACCTTTCAGCTAGTTCTTTTTCTCTAACAGAATTATTGTTGATAATTTTATCAATATCTCATCACTCTCTCTGATGTATTCGTTTGTATCTTTCTTCTACATCACAATCTAAGTATATTTTGAGACTATCTGGAATAAAATGCCACGCAAGCCTACTCTCAAATATAAAATCATCGTTTTCTTCTCCATATTTCTCAGTCTTTGTATCTAATTTCTTATCAAAATTTACATCATGTTTTGCTACTGTATTTTCAAATTCATAGAGACTCATTCATGCTTCTGCTGCATACTCACGGAACATGTTTCAGGTTGACATAAATGTGAGAGAGAGTTTTGTGGCAAGTAATTTTCATACTGTAGATGTACCACTTCCTGCAAGTCAGAACATTGTTATTTTCATTGAACTATTTTATAATATCTAATAGAAAGATTATAGGGAAATAGACTTGAAAAGGAAGGTTAAAATCGTTTGTTACTTCCAAAATACATATCTCAGCTTGCGGGAACCGGATCTCATACGACGAGACATGGATCATAGAGGAGTCAGCCGTCACAATTTACTGGGCCTCCTGATCATGGTTTTTCCACGCTTGGAGTTCCAAAGTTTCCATTTTTAGAAGCAATACTAGTATCCAATGCGTTACTGCTAGGATTATTTGATGCAGAGCTAAGAGCTGCAGTAGTCTGATGAGAATTTGTACTATTTTGGTTCTGAACGGTGAGATTCTCTTGTTGAGTTTCACTTTTATCTCTGCTCAGTTTCGAACTCTCTTTGGATATGAAATCTGATCTTTCAAACACAACATCATATGTTTTTGTATTCCTCTCTATAGCCTCTTGCAAAAACTCTTCATAGCTTAAGGTTGAAGTAGGAGTTTTATTTTCAGTATCTCAAATAAAATACCAAGCTCAATAGAGCACGCTGGCAAAGAAAATCATAATACTTAAAAACTGAAACATTTTTACTTCTAATAATTAATATAAATATATTTTACAATTTTATATAAAAAGTCAATAATATATTTTGACATTTGATGACTATTCTATATTATCAGCAAACTACTTTATACTCCAGGGAATCCCAAGCCCTTTAGAGTGGTAGGAGAGCTAAGGCTTTCCCTAAGCTGCTTGCTTTGCTTTGTTCGGTACTCCGCATCGCAAGCAGCTCGAGATTCTTATGCTGCCGAAGGCAACTATTGGTTACGTGATCATGTGTCCCCAATCCATGATTACTCAATAGTCGGCACCATAGAGTCAGTCATCTCCTTCCTCGTCCTGCCAAGGATATAACAAGGATGGTGGCTGGCACTAATACCAGATGATATAGTTCCTAGTCTACTGCTCACGGAACTTAGGTTACCCTGTATCATCGACACACTTCTAGTCGAGCTCGGATACTCTGTATCTTTGTATGCTCCTAGATGTTCGAAAAAAGGCCTCGCTTTATGCGAGGTCTTTTTCATATTGTATTTCTTCTATACAGCTTTGAGTAGATATCATACATCGCTTGAGAATCTTTCAGAGAGTGCTAAAGCTGTTGGGATATATATGACATTTGTAGTCTCTACAGCTGCCTGATTATTAAATGTTTTACGTTCTTCATCAAATGGAGTACCATCTCTTGTCATTACTATATCCCTATAGTACTGTTTTCCTGAATGTCATGCTTGCAGTATCATAGAGACTTGTTCAGGAGAAGTAGAGAGGAGATCTCACAGGTCTTGTCAGAGAGCATCGGTTTCAAACTGATATTTTCTTCCATCTACTAGAACTGTTTGGAGATTCATATTTCTCAGAGCATCAAGCTCAAGTTCATCTCACAGTATGAGCTCTTTTTCAGCGTTGAGTCAGAGTTCGATTTTCCCGTCAGCATTGAGTCTTCCTATAGAAGCATAGGTTTCTCACGT
Source organism: Candidatus Altimarinota bacterium (assembly GCA_020631575.1). Classification (GTDB taxonomy): domain Bacteria; phylum Patescibacteriota; class Gracilibacteria; order BD1-5; family UBA6164; genus JAACSU01. The sequence continues at coordinate 15,664 of JAHDGX010000018.1, forward strand.
AACCTCTTGTACTTTTTGAGTGATTCATCGTATTTCTGATGCATATGCAGCGAATTGTTCCATAGCTCATACTAGTTCTTCATCGCTTACACTTTCATTTGCTTTGTTTGGTTTTATGACAGAACTATATGTTAGCTCTCTTCACTCTTTTGAGTGCATAAGTCTTGGTAGCCCCTTTTCATTTAAGAGGGGTTGAAAGCTATCATCCAGTACTAAAAATGGGTCATGAACTATTTCAGCATTTTCACATACAACTGACCATTTTAGGCAAGCTTCATACTTTACTTCATCGTACCTGGCTCAGATATCAACTATTCCGGGGTTTCTTTTTTCCCAGCTATTTCATTTTACATTATACTTTCGCCATATAACTTCAAAAGGAAGCATATCAAGCGACTCTTCAAGTGTTGTATTAGTATTGAGAACCCCTCTGTGACTCGTTTTTACTCAGGCTGCTTCAAGTCTTTTAAATAACAGCGCGCTTGAATACGCACTTGTTACTCACTTTTCAGGACTTATCCCAGTAAATTCTGGATCATCACCAGCTGTAATCACTCAGTTATGTCTCAGGGCCAATACTCCACTTCATCTAGGAAATACATCCTTTGTTTTTCATGAATCAACAGCATTAGTACGAAGTTCTTCATTGTATTCAACTCAATCTAGATTAGATATTGAAAGTGACATATTTTATGTTTTAAATATTAAATTTAAAATATATTAAATATAATAGAGTTATTGTCAATAAAGAGTCTGTACGAGAGATAGGAGTTATCTTCTCTGATGGAGTTAATGGAGAGTTTGGACTAGTGATTGATGAAGTGAGGTTTTGTAGGTAGACATAATAAAAGTATATAAATAATTGACTCTATTTATTTTTTATAGATAATATTTTTCGACATTTTCTGAGATTCCAGTGAAAGGGGAGAAAATAATGTCCGGAAATCAAAATAAAACAGGAATTGTGAGATGGGATTCAAAGTTCCCAATCGTTATTCCGATGCTGATAGCGAGCCTAGCTCTCTATACAGCTAGCCACCAAAAGTGGCTTGGGAGTATTGGGTATGAGTATACCCATCTACTTCACAACGACACCATTCACTATATCCTGCTGCTTTCTGGTCTTTGGGTCTTTTTCCTGAGACTTGGGGCAGAAATCAGCTTGAGTGAAGTTGCAAGAGCTGGGCCTTTGGTAATCGGTGCTATCCTGGGAGGAGTCTTCATTCCTCTTGGTTTTACAACAGGGCTCCTTTACGTGTTTGGAGGAGGTCTTGGATTTGCCGTTGCGCTCTACGCTTCGGCCGGAGCGATGGCTACCGATGTACCGATGGCTCTTGGCTCGGCAAGGGCAACAGAGAAAGTCGTCTCGACTGTCATGATCACGGCACTTATGATTCTCGCGATTGGTGATGACTTGATTGGTGTCATTGCGATGACCGGTCTTTTTGCTGAAGGAATCGAGCAATTCAAGGTGCTTCTGGTCGAAGCAGTTGTGCTTTTCTTGCTTTGGATTGTCGGGCAGGATGGGGTGCTACGTCTGCGTTGGTGGGGACAAGAAGGAGACGAAAAGGAACATCAACGTTACTTCGATTTCACGATTGTAAGCCCTGTGTTTTGGATTGTCGCTGCAGTCCTAAACACTGCTTACCTCGGGATGAACGGCATCGAACCAATCCTGGGTGGATGTCTCCCGCTTATCTTTGCTCCAAATGAGGTCAAACATCTGATCGTGGAAAAGACTGAAGCTCTTGCTCTTTGGCTTTTGATTCCCTTTGCGCTTGTTGCTGGGGGAGTCGATCTTGCCGATTCTAAGAGCTGGGGAATTTTCACACTCTTGGCGCTCATTGGTGGCTTTGGTGGTAAGATCATCGGCATCTTCTCTGGAGGCTGGATCGGTCGGGAGTTCGCGGAACTGGGGGAGTATCACAAGTCCCAGTTCTCCAATCTGTCGCTTTGGTCTATGGCAGCAGCTGGTGCCTGTAATGGTACTGTTGCGATCATCTTTGTCACGGTTGCTCAGAAAGGAGGGTTCATCCCTTATGAGATGGCTAATCAGATGAAGATTGGTTTCCTTCTAACAGTGCCATGTTCATACCTCGCTAACTTCTTGCTTGTAGCTGCTTCGAAGCTGTTGCCAGTCGAGAAGAGAGCCTGATACGAACAACAAGTTTTGCGACATGATAAAGATGTTTGCGAAACTCAAAAGATTGAATACCCCGGCCAATTGGCCGGGGTATTTCTTTTATTTCTTTTAATTATGATTTTATATCATAAAATACACACTCAGTATAAGTAGAACAGCCATGGCTTTATTAATATATATTTCATACTTTGTTCCGAGGACTTGTTTTCATATAAAATCTCATAGAAGGAGCCAGATTCATACAGCAAGAAATATAACAAGTGAGAATATAATTGCTGGAAGATAGAGGTACTCCACTCATACGAGCGTTATAGTACTCATAATCATAGCCCAGGCTTTAGGATTCATCCATTGGAAGAGAAACATTTCTAGAAAGTTTGTTTCTTTCACTGGAGAGATACTATTTTTATCTGTTTTCTCAGATTTGAATATCTTGTAGGCAAGATATAAGAGAAATGCTATCCCGAAATATTTTATAAACGTAAGTTTTTCAAGAAGTTCAATTCAAACATATGATGATATCAGTGAAAGTGCGAATACCATAAAAGGGAATCATAAACATATGCCAAGATACTCTGGAAGTGTTCTACGTATTCATTTTCTAATACTTCCAGATAAGACTACAAAATTATTTGGTCCAGGAGTTATCGCAGCGACTGCGCAGAGAACTATAAGAGCATAGAGTCATTCGTATTGCATAATTTAAAATTAGAAGAATAAAAAAGACAGGCCTATTACGGGCCTGCCATAAAGAGTGGAAAGATATATTATTTCTCTACTTCACCATCTTGTACTTCATCTTCTCCATCTGCTTTCTGAGCTTCTGGTTCTCCAGATTCTGGAGCTCCCTGAGGTGCGTCAGCTTGAGAGTAGATCTTTTGTCCTACTTGCATGAGTGCATCTTGGAGGGCCTTTGAAGGAGCTTCAAAATCATCCTTTGTTGCGTCAGATTTTGCGAGTACTTCTTTTACATCTTTAATTTTGTCTTCGAGAAGAGTCTTATCTTCGTCAGATACTTTGTCAGCATTGTCAGCCATGAGTTTTTCAGCCTGAGCAACTGCAGAGTCTGCTCCGTTTCGAGCATCTACCATGTCTTTTTTTGCTTTATCTTCGTCTTTTTTTGCTTCAGCCTCTTTTACGAGTTTATCTACCTCAGCTTCGTCCATACCTGTTGAACCTTGGATTGTGATTTTTTGTTCTTTTCCAGTTCCTTTGTCTTTTGCAGTTACATGGAGAACCCCGTTTGCATCGATGTCGAAACTTACCTCAACTTGTGGAACTCCTCTTGGAGCAGGAGCGATACCGTCGAGCATAAATCTACCAAGAGATTTATTATCAGCTGCCATTTCTCGCTCTCCTTGGAGTACGTGGATTTCAACACTTGGTTGGTTATCTACAGCTGTTGAGAATGTTTCTGTTTTATTTGCTGGGATAGTTGTATTTCTTGCGATCATTGCAGTTCTCACTCCACCCATAGTTTCGATACCAAGAGTGAGAGGAGTAACATCGAGGAGTAGTACATCTGTAACATCACCTCCGATAATACCTGCTTGGATCGCAGCACCCATAGCAACTGATTCGTCTGGGTTTATACCTGTGTTCGGTTTTCTTCCAAAGAATGCTTCTACTTTTTGGAGTACGAGGGGAACACGAGTTGATCCACCTACCATGAGAACTCCATTCAAATCTGATGCTTTGAGTCCAGCATCTTTGAGTACCTCTTTACATGGTTTGAGAGATCTTTCAACAAGGTCTCCAATAAGTTCTTCGAACTTTGTTCTGGTGAGTGTCATCATAAGGTTTTTTGGTCCTGATGAATCAACGGTGATATATGGAAGGTTGATATCATAATCACTGGTAGTAGAGAGTTCTTTTTTGGCTTTTTCAGCTTCATCACGAACTCTTTGGAGTGCCATAGGATCGTTATGCAGATCAATTGCTTGGTCCTTTTTAAACTCTTCTATAATCCACTCAGTAATCACTTTGTCGAAATCGTCCCCACCAAGATGTGTATCACCGTTTGTAGAGAGTACTTCAAATGTTCCTTCATCAGAGAGTTCGAGGATAGAGATATCAAAGGTACCACCACCAAAGTCGTATACCGCAATTTTTTCGTTTTTTCCTTTCCCAGC
>JAHDGX010000076.1 GCA_020631575.1 Candidatus Altimarinota bacterium
GCAGCCCCCTTTTAAGGGGAAGGTCCTGGGTTCGAGCCCCGGATGACCCACCATTTCAAGAAATATAAAAGTAGATCATTTCTGATCTACTTTTTTTAGTTGTAAGTAATACATAAATTCTTTGAAATAAACAAACTATTTATTTTCAATTTTTTCAATGAGTGCCTTCATTTCTGCAATTTCTCGAACCTGAGCATCAATTATTTCTTGGGCAAGTTCTTGAACTTCAGGATCTTGAAGGTTCGCATTGCTGCTTGTGAGTATCGCTGACGAGTGGTGAGGTATCATAGCTTTCATCCAACTAACATCAGATACAGGAACTTGAGCTCTTAATCCAAAAATTGTTACAGTGAATAAAAGAATACTTCATACAACTATACTAATATTTTTTGAAGTGTTATCATACATATCTCTCATAAAAAATAACATTATGAGTGCCATTGGTGCAATCATAAGAAGTGTCATATATAATCTAGTTATACTGTTATAATAGTGATCTAGCTCAAAAATATTAAGGAACATAACAAAATACATTGAAATAAATGATACTCAAAGCATGAGAAAAAACTTTCAGTACGTGTTTTTCATAATCGTAATTTTAAAAATATAATATTGAAATTATATAAGTAATGTGTATGGATATTGTAAAAACCCGATACTTATTTAAGTTTCTCTTAAGTATATAGATATATTTTGTGCATACTCTAATCTTGACTTAACTTCTCATTTAATTAACATTAGACGAAACAAATTAACTAAATCAATGAAGAAATTACTTACTTTCATACTCCTTCTCTCAGCACTTTCTGTTGGATGTCTTTTCCCAACATTAGGTACTTTTGCTATGAATAGTATGGATAGTGGGATGCATCAGAGTATGGATCATGATATGTCTGGTGATATGGCAATGCCTTGCCAATCTAAAGATGATTCAGCAAGTATGCACGAATGCTGTGAATCTCCATTTCTAGACTCTATAGCTTACAATGGAAATTCAACTATGTCAGATCCAGATGAAACAGATGATTCTAATGATACTGATTCAAAGATTCTTTCTGCTCTCCATGAAAGTCTCATCAGTAATAATATCCATAAACTCAATTCCCCACCTAGATATGCAGAGCTGCTTTATGATGCCCCGAATAATACCTATATTCGCTTAGTAGGTATAATCAAAAATAACAGTTAGAAAACTCCGTTAGAAACACAAATGAATTATTTGTGGTTTTTGCAGTTATGCAGGGAGTTTTTTTAGTTGTTATAAATCAAAAAATGAAAAAGATAATTGGAGGAGCTATAGTATGTATCGTGCTTTTAGCTTCAGTACTAGGGTATAATTATGTATCATCTCAGAATAAGTCGAAAGAGAGTACTTCTTCTATGTCTATGGAGTCAAAGGAGAAAACATATGAACATATATTTCCAGAGCAGGTTACAAAGAGTGATTTTTTTCAGGGGACATTTATGCAAAATGATGTTGCAGGAATTTTCCCTCGAAGAGAAGCTCTTGTAAAAGATATACTCGTAGATATATGAGATGAGGTGAAAGAATGACAAACTTTAGCAATCCTTTTTGAGCCTGGAGTTTCAGGTCAGGCAGGAAGTAATATTGGATTGAAGTCTACTATGCTCAGTTCGAGTAATAAAATACTCGCAGATACAAAAAAAATTGCATCAGCAAAAATTACAGAATTCGATACAAAAATCAAAGAGAAAGAAATACTTCTCTCTGAAACACTTAATAATTTTGATATCAAAATATCTCAAGCTCAAAATACCTATGATACAAGATCGGAGTCTTTGAGTAATACATTAGAAGTAGAACAAAAGGTTTTATCTACTCTTGAGATAAGCTTAGAGAATGCTCTGATAACAAAAGAGGAAAAAATACTTGAAGCCAAAAATAACATTCCTCAGAAGGAAGCACTGTTAGGTTCAAAGATTGATGAAGTATATACTGGTGTTATCCCTCTTATATATGTAGGAGAAGAGAATGAGGTAGATTATAACGATATCAGAAGATGAGATTTGAGTCAGTTCTTTTCTGCTCGAAATTCTCAGGTAAAAAATGATCTTGTTTTAGAAGTGAAGAGATTTCAAAACGAGAGATACACACTTGATACTCTTTGAAAATACGAGCTTTTGTTACAAATAGTACGTCTTACAGTCTCAGGACTGGAGAATACTCTATATTCTGTATCAGACACAGATGAAGCGACCGTAAAATCATATATTCAGGGAGCAAAGATTTTTGAAACAAGTCTTTTGAGTCAAAAAGAAGTATATGATGATGCAGTAGCAAGCTTGAAAATAGTTGAAGTAAGTGAAGCAGAAAAAATTTCTGCTATAGAGCAAAAAATAGAAGAACAAAAAGCAAAGATTCAGAGAGTAAAATCTGATAATGAGCTTTTTACAACAGATAATTCTGTAGAGCTTACGGAGAGTGAAAAAAAACTTCAAGTAGAAAAACTCACAGCTGAGCTTGATACTCTGAGAAAATCAAGAGATCTGCTTGTGGCAAATGAAGACAAGCAAATAACTTCAGCAGCAAACTCAGTAGCTATCGCTCAAGCTGATCTCAATAAAGAATATGTTGCGTCAGGAGATTACAAAATTATTTCTCCATTCTCATGAGTGATTTCAAAAAGAGACGTGAAAATATGAGCTATGGTCTCTCCAAAAAATGAAGCTTTTAGAATAACAGGAGTAGATAATTCTCTCTCGCGAGTTACAAAACAAGAGATAAAGTTTTATGTTCCTGAGAATTTACAAGATCAAATTGAATCAGGGCAGGAAATATATTTTTCTACTGCAAATGAATCAAAGTCTTTCTCATGAACTATATATAGAATATCCTCTGAGATTGATCCAGCAACAAGGTCTATTACGGTTCAAGCAAAAGTAGATGAAAGTATAAAAATATCTAATGAATCTTCTATTCGAGTAACCCTCGAGTCAGAGACACTCACTTATAGAGTACCTACCAGCTCCATTTACAATAAAGGTGAGAGAAAGATTATGTATTATAAAAAAGACAATGGAAAACTCGGAGTACAAGATATTACTATCCTGTCAGATGATGGGGAATTTGCTCTTGTCTCTTGAGATTTTGATGCAACTATGAAAGTAGTTACTACTCCAATATTTATTAAATAAAAACTATGCTGAATAA
>JAHDGX010000019.1:0-2802 GCA_020631575.1 Candidatus Altimarinota bacterium
GAGAAGTATCTTCTTCTGATCCAACTGGAGCGTCAAGAGAAAGTATATCTTGAGAGATTCTCATGATTTGACGAACTTTTTTGATATCCATATCAAGCTCTGTTGCGAGTTCTTCCATAAGTGGTTCACGAGTAAGCTCTTGTGTGAGACGTCTATACGTATGAGTAAATTTGTTTATGGTTTCTATCATATGTACTGGCACTCTGATAGTTCTTGCTTGATCTGCTATAGCTCTGGTTACTCATTGACGTATCCACCAAGTAGCATAAGTAGAAAATTTAAATCACTTTGTTGCATCAAATTTATCTACAGCTCTAAAAAGTCCTACATTTCATTCTTGGATGAGATCTAGAAGTCATAGTCCTCGACCCATATATTTTTTTGCAATAGATACAACGAGACGAAGGTTTGCTGCAGCAAGAGCTTTTCTTGCTTCTTGATCTCCAGCTTTAATTCTGGTTCAAAGTGATATTTCTTGTTCTGCGGTAAGAAGCTCTACTCTTCAAATTTCATTGAGATACATCCTAATAGAATCATCTGATATTTCAGAGAGAGATACTGCGTTACTTGCATCTTTTTTTGTTGTTCACTTTTTATTTGATTCAAAGAGGTTTACTTTATCAAGGCTATCTACCACGTCTACATCGATAGACATAAATCTCGAGTAAATTTCATCAAGCAGGTCAACGTCGTCTTCTGCGTTTGGGACAGCATTCATGAGCTCATCTTGCGTGATTCTCCCATCAATCTTTCATTTTTTCATGAGTTCTTGTACCTCCTCACTCATTCCTTCTAATATTTCCTCAGGTACTTCTGTATCGATAAATTTTTGCATTCCTTTTCAGACTCTTCTCTTGTCTTGATCGCGTTCAACTGGCATTTTTTTCAGTCCACGTTCTTTTTTGAGAGCTCAGATTTCTTCAAGAGCATCTACTACAATATCATCTTTCACTTCTCCAGATTCAATCTTTTTTGCTTCAAGTTCTGCTTCCTCTTGCTGGAGTTTCTCATCCTGAGCTTGTAGGTTCTTCATCGCAGCTCCAAGCGTATCAAGATCTATTTCTTGGATTTTAGATTTTAATTCATCATCTTTGAGTGTTTTTTTTGCGTCAGCCATAGTGTTGTATTATAGAAAAAAGCTTCTAACAATGTCTGTTAGAAGAAAATAGTTATTGGGATATACTTGTTACTTCGTATATGGGTCTTTTGTTTGTATAGAGTAAGCTCTCTATTTCGCTGAAATTATAGGAAAAATACTCTGCTTTGCAAGATTTATTTTATCTTATGTTTTTTAGCAGTTTGTAGTAGTTGTGAGTATTTCATGAGAGCATCATTGTCTCACGCGTTCATGAGAGATTTATATTTTTCACTGAGAGTCTTGTAATAAAACCTATTGAGTCCATCGAGAGATTTTATAAATTCTTTTTCCTGTTCTTCTTGAGATAAAGACTTACTTGTAAATTGAAATGCGAGTGCTTTATACTTTTCTTTTTCCTCTATATCAAGTCACTTTTTGAAGCTCTGAGTATCTTTGAGGAGTTTTTGGAGTTTATCAGAGATGGCTCGTGTAAATATAATGTGCTCTTCAAAGAGTTCAGCATACTTTTTATCTTCTAGAATCAGTGCAATCACGCTATCCTCAGGAGAAGGTTGGTTTTTCTCTCAAGAAGTATTTTCTTCTGGAGCGTCAGCTTTTGCTTTTTTCGTCTTCTTAAAGAGCTCGTAGAGTATTCAGATCGGAGTATCACTGATTTTTGCAAGCTCCTTGAGATACATATCTTGCTCTATTGAGTCGCTGTAGTTTTTTATGATATCGAGAATCTCTGCTATAAACTTCTTTTTTTCATCGATACTTTTGAGATTGTATTTATTTTTCTCGATAAGAAATGCAATAGGAGAGAGCGCATTATTAATAAGCTCTACAAAATCTCATCCTGATTCTAGGAATTCATCAGGATCTTTTCATTCGGAGAGTGAGATAATTTTCACTTCTAACTCTTTGTTCTTGAGTATTTCAAGTGAGTTTCGGGTTGCTTGTTCTCCCGCTTTGTCGTTATCAAAACAGAGATATATCTTTCTGGTAAGACGCTTAATAATAGTGATATGTTTTTCTGTGAGCGCGGTTCCTGATACTGCGACTGTCTGCAGAAAACCAGCTCTATGAAGAGCTATAGTATCCATGTATCACTCTGTTATAATTATTTGATCATTCTTGGTAACAGCATTTCTTGCGTCAAATAATCAGTAGAGAATCGATGATTTATCGTAGATATCTGATGCAGGAGAATTGAGATATTTTGGTTCTCATTTTCCGATGATTCTTCCTGCAAAAGCGACAAAATCTCATCTCAGGTTTTGTATAGGAAATATAACTCGACCAATAAACTTATCTTTTCTGGATTTTACATTTAGAAATATCTGAGACGCTCCTATGAGTTCGTCCTCGTATCACTTTTCTTTGAGATAGTTATACAGAGAAATTCCACTATCAGCATATCAAAAGTGAAACTTTGTTATGTCTTCGCTCGAGAGTCCTCTATCCATGAGGTACTTTTTTACTTCTGGGTTTTTTTCGAGCGCTGATTTATAGTAACTTGTTGCATCTTTGTAGAGAGAGTAAAGATTCCTTTTTATCTCTATTTGTTCTTTATTCTCTGTATAACCAGGTATTTCTGTTCCTGTAATGTTTCAAAGTATTTGCAGAGCTTCGCGAAACTCACAGTTATCCATGTCCATGATGAATTTTACAGGTCCTCCTCACTTATGACATCAAAAACAGTATCAGATTTGTTTTGCTGGAGA
>JAHDGX010000019.1:2902-17559 GCA_020631575.1 Candidatus Altimarinota bacterium
AAAATAGTATATTATTTATATAAATTTTAATGAGTTGCAATGAAACTAAAATTCTACTATAAGATTCCTTGATTCACTATTCCTGAACTTATTGTTATTATCAGTATTATTTCAATCCTATCTACTATGGGTTTTGTTGGGTACAATAGGTATACTCAAGATGCTCGTGAAACAGTTCGTAAGACTCATGTCTCTGATATTAAAAAAGTAATGCAACTATATAAGCAAAAGCATCTAAAATATCCTGAACCTACAAATGGAGTTAATATTACATATTCATGATCTATAGTGTGGACACAGGGAACTTTTGGAAAAACAACTATGGCTCAAATTGGAAAAATATTTTGAAATATGAGAGATCCAAAGCACGATAATGAATATACATATTCACTTACTCAAAATAAACGTGAATACCAATTAGGAGTAGTCTTTGAAAAGCATGATAGATTAAATGAACTTATTTCTCAAGCCCCTCCTTTTCCTTCGGTGTTGTCAGAGACATATGCATCTTCTGCCTTTGATCCATCAGTTTATGATCCTATTATTTGGCTCTCGAGTGAAGATGTTAATGGTGATGGAAATACAACAAATAATCCAAGTACTGGAACGGTGGTTTCAAATTGGGTAAATAAAGGCATTCTATGAGCAAGTTGAAACCCTACATTAACATGAAACGTCGAATTTGAATCTGCTGCATTGAATGGTTTTAATTCGATTGTTGTAGATCAAAACGCTGGAATATTGCTGAATAATTCAGATATTACAAGGGGGGAGATATACTACGTTCTTCATAAAACCAATAAAGCTGTAGGTTCATGACTCAGATGAGTTCAGGAGGGTTTTCATATTTGACCATGGCATAATTGTGTAGATTCGATCAATATCAATAAAAGTCCAGAATTTTATACCAATCTCAGTTGATGAAAAAAAGATCCTTATTTTTATTCTTTTTATACAGATAATGTAAATTATACTTTTCGGACTAATGGAAATAACCTATGATTTTCTGGCCCCACCAATTCTATTACTTGAGTTACTTGGGCTTTTAATACAGCTTGACATGATGTTGAATCTAAAAGTAAAAAAAAGTGACAAAACTGTTCTAGTGCAGCTTCTAGCTCTACAGATATAGCAATTTGAGAGGTATTAATATTTGATTCAGATGTTTATGCTTTAACAGAAGAGGATAGGCTAAAAATTGAGTGATACCTAGCTTGGAAATGGGGGTTAGAGTCTAAGCTTCCTACTGATCATCCTTTTAAAAGTAATCCTCCAGAATGACCAACGGATGAGTGAATTGTGCAAGATGTTGTAGTCGATTCATGAGTTTATGTAGAATGAGATTATAATGGTATTATTGCACATACTTCTTCTTGAAGTACTCACTTTGTTTTAGCAGCACCATCTATTATCACAACTGATATTCTTGATACAGATTTACAATCTATTATTTCGAACCGGAAGTTTGCATATTCATGATACCATAGTATTCCATCTAGTTATAGTGGGAGTATTCAAGTTAAAGATTCAGTATTTCCCTATTATAGCGAATATCCTTTGTTATTTCAATGAACAAAGGAAGAGTTAGGATCCTACAATGGTTTAAAGAACGTTAATGATCAAATACGGTATAAATATAGAAGCAGTGTTATCTATCCTAATATTGAAAACTACTTATCAGATCACAAATTATGATATTTAGAGAATATTCTTGGCAACCATATTTGAATTAACCCTATTAAACCCTTCTTTTGTAGTGAAATATTGGAATCAAGATTTATATTCAATATCGCGAAAGAGGCTGGATTAAGTGGCAATAGTTCTTCAACTTTATGATATTGACTTCCTGCATTAACAAATGGAGTTATTGATAATGCAGGGGATCTTGACTATGAGTATCATTCAGAAACAGGAACTTGATATATACAACTTGACTGGGATAATGATAAAACGATATGATTTATTAGAATTTTTAATAGAGTGAATCAAGATAGTGATAAACTTACAGGTGCTATTTTAAGTTTATATGATGAAAACGATGTAGTACTTTATGAGCATACTCTTTGGGATACTTCAAATGATTATTTAATAGATTTTGATTTAGTTGCATTATGAGAAGTATATAATAATGTAAGGTATCTAAGGCTAGAGACTACTGATACAAACCCCCTCCATGTACGTGAAATAGAAGTGTATGTATGAGGGGATATACAAGATGGGTACTATACTGTTGATAGTGATGGAATATGAGGAAAAGAACCGTATCAAGTATATTGTGACATGACTACAGACGGCTTATGATGGACTAAAGTAAGTGAAAATTTTATAAGTTATGGAAATTTTGAAACCATGAGAGATCCTGATAACTTTACAGGATATTTCTCAAGTGGATCTATTAATAATATATCTGATAATACCATAAGAAGTGATATTACTCCTCCTAATCAAATTTCAAATGCTAATGTATTAGAACATAGAGGTATATCAACATCGTCCTATAATTTGGAATTTGATAACATTCCGAATGTAGAGTTTACATCAGAGATTCGTTTATGAGCATGGGTGAGAGGATCAAATAAAACTCCATTTTCATATACTATAAATTATGAAGGAGAAAGCCCAGTTATTGTTTCATCTACTATAAATGGGGATGTGGCTGACCCAGATGCATGGAGATATGAGGAGATACGAATACCTCTTACGAATACACTTGAGAAATTTACTTGGGAGTTAGGGAGATGAATCAATGCTACTAGTGACCCATATTATATTACAGGTCTTTCTCTCGAACTTTTTTACAATTAGAATAAATATATGTCTATTAATAAACCTGCCTTCACACTTGTAGAGCTTTTAGTTGTAGTAACTATCTTGGCAATTCTTGGGACTATTTGATCTATATATTTATTTAATAGCTTCTCTGTCTCTCGTGATTCTGCTAGAAAAACATCTTTTAATCTTATAGGAACAAATTTAGAGTTATTTTATTCAGAGAATTCACAATACCCTCTACCTGATGATTATACTGATATTATGTATAATGATTGAGTTGCCTGGTCTCAAGGAGTTTTTTGAGAAACTGTTACACGACAAATAAAAAACTTTGGTCAAGAAACACCATTTGATCCAATGTTTAATAATTATTATACTTATTCTGTTACAAATAATGAAAAAGAGTATCAAATAGGATGAATACTTGAAGCACTTGAAGAAGAAGAAGAGATTTGAGATCTAAGTCTTATACCAGAGTCGCACGCATGAGTTGAGACGGCTTATGTACAATGATCTTATAACCAAATTATGATCAGAGTTAGGGAAACTTGATGAGAGTATACATATATTGCTGCCCCATCTATTGTTGCAGCAGATCTAAGTTCTACATGAGTTATAGATATTATTACAAATCAGCAGCTTGTATATAATGAATTTTTTAATCTTCCTGCTTCATATAGTGATTTTTTGGATACAGAAAGAGGATTCAACTTTAATGTGAGTGACCCTATTGTGTTTTCTGGAAGTACGGAGTACTTAAGATCACAGGATGGGATGAATGATTTTTTGGAAAAATTACGGTATATATATTCTGTGACACCTACAGAGTCATTTGATAAATATATATCCTTTATAGCTGATGATGGAATATCTAAAATGAAGAAATTTTTACAAAAATATTTTCAGGTATCATTTTCTTACGGGTTTAATTGTCAGGATTTATTTGATCAATGAGAGGCTTTAGAGGATAAATATTATGATATTGATATAGATTGACCATGACCTGAACCAGTTAAAAGTGTCTATTGTGATATTAGAGATGGCTCCATTGCTCTCACAAGAATTTGAGAAAACTACTTGTGATTGAACGGTTGAGATTTTGCAGGGTGAAATAATATTTCTACTAACTACTATACCCTCTATCCAAGTAGTTGAGACAATAATATCGTATTACTTGATAATCCTGGAGATTCATCGTACGTTTTACATCAAGTATGATCAAACACATCAAATTATGAAGTTCATTTTGATGATTTCTCTCAAATAAAAGCATGAGATTTTATTCGTATGAGTTTGTGGGTTAGTGATAATACAGAAGAGTGGACAAATTTATTGTTACTTAATCCCGAATCTGGATATATGTTTCATAATAGAATCTATTATAACGATGGTACTTTTTCTTCAAATGGAGAAATAAACATTCTAGAAACTAGAAATATATGATGAAGAACATGGAGAAAAATGGAAGTATTTCACCAGGTTAGGAAAGATCCTCAATCGTTTTCATGGTATATAGGTTTAGATAGCGAAAATATAAAAAATCTTTACTTTACATGAGTAAGATTAGAGCTATATAGACACTAATTTAATAATTACTTTCTACGAGAGTTTCTATTTTATAGAGTATATAGTCTTTATCATTTACGGATTCACCTTCAAGTTTATTTTTCAGTACTGGAAGAAAATCACTTCAAATCATAAGTTTTGCTGACATATTTGGAAGTACTACAGCAAGTTTTTCATAGTTTCTATTTATTGCGATAATACCGTGTTTTACAGGATCTGTAGTATCTATTTCTTTGGTAGTAATCATAGCTCGCTCAGTTATTTTATCTACTCTAACCTGTATCGATTCTGCTTCATCAAGTGTAAGAGGAGTAAATCTCTTATCTGCTGTAAGAGCCTGCATAGTATTTGATATAAGCTCAGAGGCTAGATTTTTGTGTATTTCTTTTATATTTCCTGCAGATCCTCGTACTTCTCAATTTTTATAGAGTGTCACAAAACAGCATCAGGCCTCGCTCATAAGAGTGTTGTTTGCATCTAAACCAAGTTCTTCTATTTTTGGTTCTCGCATTTTTGAAAAATATTGTCTTAGTATATTTTCTACTATTTCTTTCATAAGTTTGTTTTTATATGCTATTTTTTTGCTCTTCTTCTCTGAGAGCTTCTTTTTCTTCTTGCTCTATTTGATAGAATATATCTCATAGACCATCTAGATTTGTGAGTCTATTATAATGATAGTATCAAAGCTCAAAAATACCTTTAAAAAATACTAAACTTGTATTAATAAGTGGAAGCATGATAAGCATAGAGAGAAGTTTAGCATACCCCCCTTGAATGGATCCAAATAGTATAAGAGTGAAAATACTCGTAAAAAATAACGCTATAAAACTTCCATAGACCCCAGTTAATATGTATCTATAGTTATTAAGTATTTCGAGTATGAGAGAGCTTCAAAAAGCAAGAACTATACAATGTATAATAAATACAATCATGATATTATCATAACTTAAGAGTCCTGTATATATGTATACAGGAGTGATACACATGTACGTAAGTATTCCAAAGAATCCGAGCTGCGCGTAGGTAGTTGTATTTTTTTTATATCTTTCTGGTGACGTCATGTGTAGCAATATACTTGAGCATACAAGACTCACCATTGTTGCTATGAAAGTTATAAATGAAAGTATGAATGGGAACATAGAATTAGTTGTAGCTCCAAGTTGTTGCTGTGAAAATGTATTTGGGATACTTGCACCAAGAATACTTGAGCTTCAAAACACTATGATGAGTATAATAATACTTCCAATAAATCCGGATATCATGGCTCATAGGGAGTTGAGTCCAATGTCGGAAAGTGTAATTTTTTTAGGTCCAAATGACATAGTAGTGATTTAGGAAGTAAATCGAAAGTAGTAGTATAGTATTCAAACAGCTCATATACTAATATAGCTATCTGCCATATTAAACACTGCGAAGCGTTCTAGAGAAATAAAATCTACCACATATCCTTGGAATATTCTCTCCCAAGCGTTTCATAGTGCTCCAGCAAAAATGAGAGCGTAAGAAATGTCGAGTAAGCTAGATTTTTTTTGCTTTTCCTCTTTCCAATAATAGTAAAATATCCCAAAAATCAAAATCACAGTTATGATTTTCAGAAGCATTCCAGAGAGAGGAATAGAAAAGGCTATACCAGTATTTTGAGCGTAAAATAGAGAAAGTATATTTGAGAGTATGATAACCTCTCCTTGTAGGTAATTTTCTGCCCAATATTTTGTATACGCGTCAATACAGATGAGCAGCGCAGTAATCAGAAAGTAGATGCTTATATGTATTTTCATACTACGATATTATTCTTTTTTGGTATTCCAGCAATTATTTCGATGTTATTATTATCACACTCTATATAATTTTCACTCCAACCTGACCATCATGTGTTGTCAGACTTTTCGATGAGCACTTTGAGCACTTTTCATTTTTGTGAGCTCTTAAAAGTTTCTCTTACTTGTTCTCAGAGTTCCATGAGTCTATTCATCCGATCTTTTTTTATATTTTCTGAAACTTGATTCTTAAACTTTCCTGCAGGAACAGATTCTCACATGGTATGCGCTGAAAAGGGGAAAGCATGAAGTTTTGTAATCTTGTAATCCTTTACGAGATTATATGTATCCATGAAGTCTTGTTCTGATTCTCCAGGGAATCAAACAATGAGATCAGCTCCTATAGATATTTCTACTCCATCTTCACGCTTGATATTTCTTATCTTTCAGAGTAGTCTTTTCATATATTCACCGTCGTAGTGACGAGCCATAGACTTGAGTGTGTTGGTAGATCCTGATTGCACTGAAAAGTGAAAATGTGGATAGATACGTTCTTCTCATAGGATTTTTATGACAGCATCATCAATAAATTCTGGTCCCAGAGAAGAGATTCTGATTCTTGGAATAGAAGTATTATCTAGGAGTTCCCTGAGTAGTTCAGCAAATCTTGATCATCATCATGAGATTCAGTTTTTTACGAGATCCTGAGAAAAATTTTGTATATCATGCGTGTTTTCAAGTCACCATGCAGAGAGATTCACACCCGTAAGTACGACCTCTTTTCACCCCTCAGATTCAAAATTTTTAATTTCATCTATGATATCCTCAGCTGCTCTGTAATAATGTCTTCCTCTTTTTTGAACTGTGAGACAAAAGGTACAAAAGCTATCACATCCTCACTGTATGAGTATGAATTTCTTTGTGTAAATCTGCGTTTTTTGTGCTGCTTTGAGTTTAGAGAGGTCTATTCTGGGTTTCGGGCTTTTAGTTGACGCTTTATTATTTACTTCTTGTTGCTCATCCTCTCGTAGGGATTTTTTCGGAGTATCTTCTATTGGAGCTTCATCAAGGACTTCGATTTTTTCTTTTGCATAAGCGAGATCAGGATAGATCTCAAAAAAGTCATCTTGAGCTTTTCCATCTTTAAAAGCCCCACATCAAGAAATGTATATTTTTCCGTTTTTTGACGTGCTTTCAAGCTCTTTTTTTACGAATCGAACCCATTTTCTCTTCGCAGAATCAGTCACAACACAAGAGGCAACAAAAGTCCCTGTTTTATCAGAGAGATACTCAGAGTTGAGCCACCTATCGGTATAATATTTGTTGACTTTACAGCCAAAAACCTTGTATTGCATGAGATATATGAGTTTTAAACCTCGATATTGTATGATTTTTTGTAAAAATTCAAGTTTATACTTTCCTCATAAACCTACTTTCCAGGAGGCTTTTCATAACTCCTCATTTTATCTTAACGCAGCCAGCTGGGGTAGTGTTACTATGTATTTGATAATAGCCATCATGCCATTGATCATCCATTTCTATTTCTCATCCCGAGTAGAGCGTGTGGATCATCTCATCATTTACAGGGAGAGTATTTTTCTCAAATATTTCAAAATTTGTTCCGAGAAAGAAGTTAGGATGAAACTCTCCATCTTCAAGTTTTCATATTTTTACTCACATCTTATAAAAGAAAAAGTGTTCCCAAAAAAAATCTATATTTTTCTCTCCGTAATATATTTCATTCCTATAAGTATAAAATTTACCTGGAAACTCGAGAGAGAAGTTCTCAGTGAGATAGTTTCTTACTGTTTTCTCACTTGTATTTGAAAGTTTTTCAAATCACTGAGTATGTGTTTGGAGATTTGTTTTTACTTTTATATCCTCTACAGATTCTTTTTTAATCAGCTTTACTACAAAGAATCCTCAGGTGTTATTTTTATGAGGCCAAGCTCTGATGAGTGGATTTGAAGTGTCTTCACTGAGAGAAATAATCCTAAAATAATCTCAATACTTGTCCGTAAGCTTATTGATAATATCTTCGTTTTCTAGTCTGTTGAGAGTACAGGTTGAGTATACAAGTTCTCATCATACTTTCAGAGCTATAAATGCTGATTCTAGAAGCTGAAATTGTAGTTTTGCGATACGCTTAATATTTTTGAGATTCCAGTACTTGAGTGCGTCATCTGTCTTGTATGCTGTTCACTCACCAGAACAGGGAGCATCAAGAAGTATCTTATCAAAAGTTTCAGGATAGTTTTTAAAATGCCTCCCATCAAAATTTGTGACATATACATTCTTTGCTCCAAGTCGGTCTGTATTTTCATGGAGCTGTCTCATGCGCGATTTATCTATCTCGTTTGCGATAATAAGTGAGTTTGGATAATATTCTGTGAGCTGCGTTGTTTTTCATCCTGGACTTGCAGACATATCAAGGATGTTATATTCAGTCTCATCTATCATATCTTCTGACATGTAAAATGGGGAAGAACTTGCAGCAAGCTCTTGCATATAGATATAACCAGCTATATGTTCGAGAGTATGTCCGAGCGCGAGGGAAGTATCTTCACGGTCAATATAAAACATATTCTCTCCAAGCGAGGTTTCTCAGAGAGTCCAATTATTTTTTAGTGCAAGAGCTTTAAAATCTTCTACTGAAATTTTATTCGTATTTACTCTGAGAGTTTTTTTCAGAGGCTTATTTAGAGCAGCTTCAAAATCTTTCATTTCCTGCTCTTGGAATTGAAATGTTTCTTGTATGTAGTTTAGAAAGTCTTGTTTCATTATTTTCTAAAGCTTTCAAGGATTTCTTTTGCTATATCTTTTCCTCCAAGACCAAAAGAAAGTCCAAGGGAAATGGTGAGTGTTGTTATGAAACCAAGGAAGAGAGCGTTGATTATAAATTCATCTACAATCTGGATATAGTTGAGCATAATCATGAGCGTAAAAAACATGATGATGACCTTTGCTCACATCGCTATGATTTTCGAAGTTTTGTCTTTTGTAAGTTCGAGTGCTTGGTAAATAATATCATGAATAGAGTTTGCAAATCTTACTCCAAAAAATCCTATTACTATACCTATAAAGAGATTTGGAAGATATGCAAGTAGATCTTGCATGAAGTTTTCTACCTCAGTGATTCCAATTACTACTATAGCCCACCTAAAAAACAGAAGAAACACATAGTAAGAAAATGCTTTGGCTGTAATTCGATCATAACGAATTTTTTTTGGTTTTTCTTCTTTTTTTTCTTTTTCTATGTCTTTTGCAGCTTTCGGGTCTTTATCTACTATCTTAGTAGTGTTTTCTTCGAATCCATCCCAAAGTCTATTAATAAGGTCAACAATCCCAAATTTCCAAAATATGTAGAGAGTTGCTCTGTATATTCCGTAAGAAATCACAACTCAAATAGCGAGAATCATCATAGCCTTGAGTCATTTTACCCCGTAGAGTTCAAGAGCAGATATTACTTCATTAGAAAGTCGTTCAAAGACCTCATATGCAAATCAAAAATCCATAGCTAATTAGTTTTAAATATTACTTCTAAAATATAGGAAAATAGGGAATAAAAGCAAAAAATAAATTTGACTCTGTGAGTCCTCATACATATACTCTGACAGCTACATTTTTTGCGGGGGTAACATAAAAGAGTGAGTGTACTAAGGCTTCAACCCTTGGGTGTGCCAGTTCAAACCTGGTCCCCCGCTCCATAAAAAATCAAAACGAAAAAATCTCTAGAAATAGAGGTTTTTTTGATGAAAAATTATTTTTTGAATGATATTGAACAATTAGGTAAATCAAGTAATATTTATCTATGAATAATGAAGCCATATATCATACATCATGCTTAGAGTGTAGCTGACGATGAAAAATAGAGCTTACTATAGGAAAGCGAGCTCGTCGTCGGTTTCTTAGGCAAATGAGTTACTTTGAACAGAAGCTAGACTGAGTTACTAAGCCAAAACCACTTACTGCTCATGTAGACAAGTGTGAACACTGTGATGGTCTAGGAATTATTTCATCTGATCAATTTCCTGAAGTGAATAAAAACTATCCTCATGTCGCTATCATTGGTGGAGGTATATGATGATTGGCTCTAGCTATAGCATGTTTGCATCGGGGGATTTCATATACTCTCTATGAGCGAGATGAGAGCTTCAATGCTCGTTCCCAGTGATATGGTCTCACTCTTCAACAAGCAAGTAAAGCGATGGCATGATTATGAATTTCTGAACTTCCAGACGGGCTGATTTCGATTATGCATAAAGTACATATCCCATCAGGAAAAGTAATTGGAGAGTGGTGACGAAGAAAATTATCTGAGGAAGAATTACAAAAAAGAACAAAACCAAGAAATGTTCATATTTCAAGACAGTGACTTCGCAAAGAATTATTAAATCAAACACATGATAGAAGTATTATGTGGTGACATCATCTACAGAGAGTATCTCATAGTAAAAACTGATCTATGGAGCTGAAATTTCAGCTAAGGGATACTGTGAAGATTGTTCAGGCAGATGTAGTTGTTGGAGCAGATGGGATACGTAGCAAAGTGCGTGATACATTTATATGAGAAGATGTATCACCACTTCAGTATCTAGGCTGCATTGTGATACTTGGTATTTGTCCTCTGGACAAACTATCAAAACATCCACTTTTAGACTCTGAAACTGTGTTTCAAACGGTAAATTGACATGATCGAATATATATGATGCCATATGATAGTCAGAATATTATGTGGCAAATGAGCTTTCCACTCAGTGAGCAAGAAGCAGGGTCTCTCAGTAAGAAGTGACCAAAGGCACTGAAAAAAGAAGCTTTGTGTAGACTTTGAGATTGGCATGAACCCATACCTGAAATATTAGACGTAACTGAGCCTTCTCTTATTTCAGGGTATCCGGTGTATGATAGGGAAATACTAGAGCTAGAACTATTAGAAAAACTTTGAAATGTGACACTACTATGAGATGCAATGCATCCCATGAGTCCATTTAAATGACAAGGAGCTAATCAGGCAATCCTTGATGCGCTTGATCTCGCTCGGGATATTGCTAGGAAGTGTACTCCAGAATCACAATGGAGAGAAAAGTGACTTCGCGAAATAGTACTTAATGATTTTGAAAGGCACATACTAGAGCGAAGTGCTCCTAAGGTTCGAGACTCGTCCATTGCAGTAAAGATACTCCACTCTGATAGAGTACTTCATGATGAAGATACTCCTAGAGGCAGAGGGATTTAGTGTGCTAAAAAGCGAGGAGCAATATTATTTAGAATTTTATTAAGTAGATATGATTAAGATTATACTATTCGATATCGATGGAGTGATTATTCGACCACCACACTATTTTTGAAAAAAACTAGAAGACGAATGATATAAAAATGCTGAAGAAATTTTGAACAATTTTTTTACCCATGAGAATACCTCATGTACTGAGGGGAAAGCAGATATTAAAAAAACTATTCCTCCATATCTGGAACAGATCTGATGGAAACAATCTGTAGATGACTTTCTCACGCAGCAATTTGAGTTTGAATCACAGTTTTATGATGAGGTATTTCAAACGCTTGTGGAAGAGTTTCAAGAAATTGGCATAATTTGCTATCTTGCATCAGCTCAGGAAGAGGTGCGAGCAGAGTATTTTTTAGATACCTTTGGGCTCGGGAATATTTTTAATGGAAGCTATATATCATTTGATGTATGATTTCGAAAAGACGCACCACAGTATTGGGAAGTAGTTCTGTGAGACATAGCTCTCAGACATCCAGATGTATCAGTTGAAGAAATACTCTTTATAGATGATGGGAAAAAGAATATTGAAGTAGCTGAGTGATTTGGAATTCACACGATTCACTTCAAAGATATGCAGCAGTTTGAAAATGATTTAGCAGCTTATGTCTAAAGTATATACTTTTGAGCATCAACTCTAGCTTGATATTTTTCGTAATTGCTTACAATATATTCAACACTCACTCACATTTTATCAAAATAATAATAAATATTCATGGCAAATAGTCACGGACTTACATCGCGTATAGTTAAAAAACAAGCTGCAGCCAGAAAGCTCGCAAAAGGAAAGAAAAAAGCTTCACAGGTATATATCGGAAACGAAAACCCACAAGCAAGAAAAAATCAATCATATAAAGCTCGAAAGCATTACTTAGAAAATAAACAGAATTTCCCAAAGAAGAAACTTAAGACAAAGAATCCAGAATCTCTCATAGAGCAAGGGATTATTGATGAGCGAGGATTCTTTGTAAAAGGAAAAAAGAAAAATTTTCTTACAAAATCTATGGTTGACTCAAAAGGAATGGATTTTTACGGAATGCCAAGATAAAGAAATTTCTGCTACGAATTTCTGCATCAACTGCAATTTTTTCTCAAACGCGTACTTTTGTACGCTTTTTTCGAAAAAATTTTGTTTCCTTGAACTTCTTGCATTAATTTTTTTATCTCCTATATTTCTTATATTAATCTCAATATATGCAACGAATATATCTCCCAAATACTGATTTTCAAAATAGACTCATTATTACAGATAAGGAGCTATATCATCAAATAACTCGGGTAATGCGAGCCCGAGTATGACAAACTTATGCTTTTTTTGATGGAGTATCTACAGTGGATTATGTATATAAAATTATAGATATCAATAAGTCAGAGTGTAGCTTTGAGCTTATAGAGAAGCTAGAAAAAAATTCAGAAAATCAGCTAGATATCACCCTGTATCAAGGGCTGCCAAACAAGTTTTCGAAGCTAGAAACTACGGTACAAAAATCTTGTGAAGTGGGGTATAGAAAAATAGTATTTTTTCAGGCTATGAATTCTCAAAAATTAGTCGTATCTGATAATAAAAAGGAAAGACTTACAAAGATTGCTATAGAAGCAATAGAGCAGTGTGGGGGAAATATAATTCCAGAGATTGTATTTACAGATACTCTGAGTGATGTAAATTGAGATACTCTCGTATGTCATACTCAGTGAGATGAAAGTAAAAGCTTAGCTAGTACTTCACTGTGAACAGAAGTAAATATCGTCGTAGGCCCAGAATGAGGATTGCATGAAGATGAACTCAGAGAGCTTAAGAAATCTTGAGCTCAAAAAATATTCTTTTGAGAGAGAATACTTCGCTGCGAAACCGTTGCCCCGCTAGTATGATTTTATGTCTCACAAAAAAAAGAGTCTTAAGACTCTTTTTTTGTTTCTCACATTTTTACGCTTTCTTTTTTTGTTGTGTTTTTTAGTTTCTTTGCTTTTGAGAATATATGAGTCATATGGTAGAAAAAACCTGTAACTACAGCATATATGTTATATATGTATGGCATTTTATATGCTTTTCTCACATCATGGTATCAGATAAGATAACAGAGTGGAAACAGAAAGAGTACGAGAACTCGTGAATTCCATCCAAGGAAATAGGCAAGGAGTACAAACAGTACCACTAAAACGCTGAGATTTCGTATAAGGTAGGTTGATGACGATTTCATGTTTTTTTCAGAAACTTCTTCCCCTTGCTTCCTTTGAAGAGTCTTTGCTTTTCGTATTTCAGAAAAAGGTACAAATGTTTCTTTTCTAAGTGTATTAAATAGGTGAGTCAGCGCAGAGATTTGTAAGATATATTTTTCTTCTACGGTCGGAAGAGCATCAATATCGAGATGTGTAAATTTTCCTTCATGAAAATATCTGACAGCTTGCATAACAGACCAAATGATATATCCAAGCATAATAAGACTTGCAAGCGACCCATATCAAAATATAAAGAATATACTTGCTATAAAAGTCGCAAGGAAATTGAGTTGCAGGATATTTCTCATCTGAGGAAGATGGAGATTTCTCACTCCTATGGTGTATCCAACAAAAGGAATTTGTGAGAGAAGGAGTATACTTCCATCCGATTCTTTTATCTCAGATACTTCACTATGAGAGACTATATCTTTTTTTCAAGAAGCGATATGTAAGAGTTCTCAGATGCGAAGAGTTTTTCATCTGTGAGCTTTAGATGCCCCATATAGAATTGCCATAAAAACCACAAGACAGAGAGCTGCAGTGATTATGGTATTGAGAGAGTAGGTGAGAATACTTATTCCACTTCACATCCCGTAACTCATTATGAAAATGACTCATCATAAGAGTATGTGAAGAACACATGCAGATTTTACATGGCTTTTTACAAAAGGATGTCCGACATTTTCATCCTTGTTTATGAGAAATAGGAGAGAAATTCATATTAAAAAGTATGAGATCACGGCATTCCCCCTCACGGTTTTATTTATGTTTTCCATAGAATATTTGTTATATTACCTGTATAATATAGCATATAACTCAGTGAAAAACCCGAAAAAGGACTTTCTTTTTTTAAAATATAAGGTGCAAGAATAAAACCTTGCGAAAATTGGCTTTTTTTGTAGGATAGGGGACGAATTTATATACAGCCATTAGATTATGAAAATTAGCTCAGCAGAGTTTGTAAAATCAGTGTCAATTAACGATACCAAGGTATTTTTTGAACAAAGAAATGAAGTCGTATTTGTAGGAAGATCAAACGTAGGGAAATCAAGTCTCATGAA
>JAHDGX010000019.1:17659-19597 GCA_020631575.1 Candidatus Altimarinota bacterium
AAGATTGGGCCACAACAAACAGATATTGATATGTATAATTATATCACAAACGATCTTCATCTGCCTATAACGGTAGTCATGTCAAAAATAGATAAGCTCTCAAAAAGTGATACTCAAAAATCTAAAAATCATACAGAAAAGACATTCTTTGGATCAAGAGTCCTTGGAATTTCTTCTACCAAAAAAGACTGAGTTGATGAACTCAGAAAACTTCTATCTCTAGAGCTTCAGAAGTAATATTGACATTTTAATTAAAATAGTTATATATAAATTATATGTAACTATTTTTTTTATGAATTCAGAGTTTTTTTGAGGAACATTTGTAGTTTTACCGGATGGTGCAGGACAAAAAATATCATGTTCTATTGTTGAGTGATCTGAAAAGACGAACATTAGACTTAGGGAAACTTCACTATTAAAGTGGGATCAAGAATGACAAGCGTGATATGAAACTCTTGAAATGTATGTAAATTATGTAGCAGGTAGAGTAAACGAACTTCAACAGTGACCGTGACCAGTTCATATAACTTGTTGAGTTGCTGAGACGGTAGACTATATAAGTGTAATTGAAAAACAATTCCCTAAGGCAGAATGACTTATTCCTTCATCATGATATATGATGTGACTTCTACATATGTATCAAAATCCTTTGAATAGAGATTTTATTTTAGATCAGGCAGGGAGACAGGATGATCGATTCTCCTCTGTTTTTGAAAGAGATATGATAGCTACAATTATTTATGATTTATTTCAAAGTGCTTTATGAGATAGTATATATGTTGATAAGAGAAGCTTTAGTGCTTGAGTGAAAGAGCGTGAAGATTCATGAAGGTCAGATGATGAACTGTTAGAACGTTTTGATAGATGAATGGGGATTCAAGAAACTGAACTTTTGAGAAAAACCTTACCTAAGCTAATTTGAACGGGAGGTATTATACCACCGAGGGTAATACGAGCAGTCCAGTTGTTATGAGAGAGGTTTTGAGAAGCTCTAGTTAAGAGGTTTATTACCCATGAAGGCTGAGAGAAAATTATACAACGTTTTATTTCATCTTTTCATGATGAAGATGTAATGAACCTTATCGTTGCAGATCCTTTTCTGAAGCAAACCTTTGCAAAAGAACTTATAAAATCAGCACGTATTGATCACAACATATGTCTTAAGTGAAAACAGGAAAGAAAAAGCCCTCCATTTGCTGATGTAGTTGCCACATTTCTGGCAGATAAGATGGATCAGCGCGATGGGACATCACCTAGGGCAGTTTCAATTAATTACGATTAGAATTATTATAGAAGCACAACCACAGCGCATCAGAGTATCATGGTTCATAGTGAGGCTATTTGTCTGAGTGTAAATTTTTCTCCGAGGAATATCCAGCTGAGGATAATAGATATGACAAGCGAGACCGCAAAGAGAGTATTGAATATATAGAAAGGTATGATATTTACAGATTTTGCGAGTCCATAACTTGCAGCGAGTATGAGAGGTGCTGTGAGAAATAGGAGTCAGAGATTTTTTCTATCTATTTGAAATGACTTTTTGATACTTCACTTATGCCTTGCAAGTTGCCAAAAGATAAGAAATAGGACGCTCGTTGATTCTAATAGGTAGGCTGCCTCTATTCCAGGGAAATCCTGAGCAAAAGTCTTGAATACTAGGGTATTGAGAGCAAAAATAACTCATCAAATCAGTGATACACTAATCCCGATAATATCTGTAAGAGAAAAACTTTCTTCAAAGACCCTGTAAAATAATGCAAATCCAGTAAAGACTACTCCAATTCCAACATAATCAAACATACTAATAGACTCACTAAAGAGAGTATAGCCAATGACGAATCCACATAGAGTTCTTGATACTGCAACAAAGGTTCTTGATACTCCCACTGAAGTGAGATTCATAGCGTAAAAAGAGCTACTCAGATAGAGGGCTCAGAG
>JAHDGX010000077.1 GCA_020631575.1 Candidatus Altimarinota bacterium
AGTATTTTATCGAAAGTTTTCACAGAAAAAAATATCATTAGTGTCTGGAGAAAAATTGTTAGAAACCAGCTTAGGACTCTAGACTTCTCTGATCTATATGATCATTATGATTTTAATTATAATATCGAAGAAAGAGCGAAGGTAATTAGGTCAGAACTATTAAATTGAACGTACAAAGCTGACCAACCATTAATATATAGAATTGAAAAAAAATATTGAGTATGTAGACACTTAGTAATTCCACAACCAATCGATGCATTAGTTTTACAAATATTAGTTGAATATATTGCTGAACCAGTATTATCAAAACAACCTAGTGAAAACTCTTACTACTCTCGGGATAAACATAATTCTAGCTTTCCACATGAAGTTGATGAATATTGACTATCATGGAGAAAGCAGTGGAAGCAACTTCAAAAAACTATATATAATTTTTACGATGATAAAGAACTTATAGCTGTAACAGATCTTTCGAATTACTATGATAGTATTGACATGTCTGAGTTAAAAAAGGTTTTCATGAGTTATGCTTGAATGGATGAAGTAGTAACTGACCTACTATTTAGAATAATAGAAGAAATTTCATGGAAACCAGATTATTTACCTTATTCAAGTAGATGATTACCAACTACTAATATAGAATGAATACGGTTATTAGCACATTCATTCTTATTTGAAATTGATGAGGTTTTAAAAGAAAAAACCAATAATAGTTTCACTAGATGGATGGATGATATAGTTATATGAATTGACACCAGAAAAGAGGGTATCGAAACAATAAGTTCTGTTTCAGATATGTTAAAAACTAGATGATTAGCATTAAACTTAGCTAAAACTAACATATATACTGATAAAGAATGATACTACCACTTTCAAATAAGTGAAAACAGATATATAGACAGTATTGAAAAGACTAGAAAGTGAGACACCGACTATAAAAAAATCTGTCAAGATTTACACAGAAATTTTAAAAATCACTTCAAAGATACTCAACCTAAATATTGGGATAAAATTGCTAAAAGATACATATCCACCTATGGAAAGTTGGAATGTAAAACTCTATTGAATATATTAGCAGAAAAATATATCTCTTTCCCATGATTAAGATATTATCTTTTGATATACCTATCTAGGATTGGATATACCAAAAAATCATCCTTAGTTATTTTGAATATACTAGACAATATTGAAATATTCGATGATTTATCTCTATATCAGATATGTAATTTAATAACTAAGTGGGAAATTCCTATAAATCAAGAAAGTGATATATTTTTATATAAGTTTGAAAAGCGTATTACAGAGATTTACTTCAGTACAAAAACTTCGTCATCATTTTATTGTCTAATATGGTTTAAAGCAAAATATAATCATCCTGAAAGCTTGTTAAACTTTTTAAATACTCATAAACAAATTTGGCAAACAGATTCATATTTAAGAAGGCAGGTCACATGAGTATTATCTAGGTTATGAGTTTGAACGATAAATGATGTAGATAAAATTCTTTATAATCAGATTTCTTCATGAGTACCAAATACAGTTAATTTGGCTACACAAATATTATATTTTACTAAAATGATTGCACTTAATTCAAAATTAGGCTTTTATTTATTTCCAAAAAAAAGACAAGCCCCTTACCCATTATGAAAGTTTATTGTTCTTTGCTCTGTTTTAAACAGTTCCAACATAAGAACAAATAAAAAAATTCAAGCTAAAGTTTTAGAGCAAATAAAAGACCCATATTATTTAAAATGGCTTGATCAACAATATAACATAAGATAAATTAGTTGTTACTTAATTTCCTGCCCCTGCCTTACCATCTTAAGTACCATCTTCTTTGGAAGAAATGGAATCATCTTCATGAGAAGTCGCTGCATAAATCACATTCCGGAGATGACATTGAGCTTTCACTCCATCATCGCTTGGTACCCATCAAGAGCTACTTGCTGAGCACTGGCCGTCTTTGCGAAGAAGCTCGTTTTATCCATCCCTGAGACTTTTCAAAACTCTGTTTCAGTTGCTCCAGGCAGTAGCGCTGTCACTGTTACATCACTATTATGTAGCTCCTCAGCTATCGCGTTTGAAAAGGAAGTCACAAAGGCCTTAGTTGCGTAATAGACTGCTTGATTGGGTCCTGGGAGAAGACTCGCAGTTGATGAGACGTTAAGTATTTTTCCACTATTTCGTAATTTCATATCTGGAAGAAATATGTGACAGAGCTCTGCAAGTACTTTGATATTGAGATCAATCATATTTGATTCCTCTTCCCATTTTCTTTCTCAAAATTTTCCTATTCCTCAAAACCCAGCATTGTTTATAAGGTACTCTGGTTGTACTCCGTACTTATTAAGTTCACTGTATATTTCCTGGGCTGCACCTGGAGCCGTGAGGTCTTTGGCTATCACCATAACCCGCACATCATACTTTTCACTCAAACTTGCTTCTAGCTCTCTGAGTTTATCTTCTCTTCGGGCTACGAGTACAAGATCTCAGCCAGCATGTGCATGGATAACTGCAAACTCTTTTCAGAGTCCAGAGCTTGCTCCTGTGATAAGTGCTACATTTTTCATAATATTTACGTTATTAATTATACAATTGAGTATACGACTCAAGTGTATGATTCCTATAAGATATTTTAGATTTTCTTAAGGGCTTTTCATAGAGTCATGAGTATAGTATTTATATTACTAACAACCTATACTATGAAAACAAAAGCAATTCTTGGAGGTATTTTTCTCCTTCCTGTACTCATGGGATCAACATTTGCAGCAAAAACTGAACTTCAAAGTGCGCAGTCTCTTGCAGTGCAGTGAGTGATTAACAGTGGTTCTTCTGCGAGTGATTTTGGTCTCTCTCAAACAATCACGAGAAAAGAAATGATGAAAGTCACTCTCAATCTCTCTGGGAAATCTGTTCCTGATACCTGTAACGGTAGATTTTCTGATGTAGAAAATGATTGGGGGTGTAAATATATAGAAGCGGGTCTTGCAAACAGCCTAATAGCAGGAAACGCAACTTTCCGTCCAAACGATACTATTTCAAAGGCAGAAGCAATGAAGCTCATACTTGGAGCGAGAGGAATAGAAAAAGCATATAACACCTCTGATTGGCAAGCTGATTGGATGAATACCGCTCTTG
>JAHDGX010000078.1 GCA_020631575.1 Candidatus Altimarinota bacterium
CCTTTTCAAGAAAATCTCCATATATTTTTGGAAAGAGCTCTTTTATATTGTTACAATCATTAAAATCACACACATAGCTAATTCCACTGTATATTTCACCAGATAGTTTTTCGTCTATGGAAGTATAGTTCTCGAGAGGAGTTATTTCTCCATTTTTTAGTATTCCTGCAAGAGTAAGATTGTTTTCAAGTCTCTGAGTTTGTCTTTCGAGCGGGAGAGAATAAACTGACCAAGGACCGATAGACATCAGGAGCGTTATAAGGGTGATTATAGATGGAATAGCTATGAGAGATTTTTTCTTTGAAAGAATTAAGTAGAGCGAAATAACAAGAAGCCAAATACCAAATGCAACTACAAAGTATCGGTTCATAGTCATATCATACTGTCCAATTCTCAGAAAAATTGCATAAAAGAGCATTCAGACTTGAGGCACTACTGCGTAGGGAAAGTACTTTCTAAAGAGTGTGATGAGCTTGTGAGATTCTGATTTTTTTCCACAAGAAAATATATAGGAAAACATATAAGTAAGGTATCCAAATATAGAAAAACCAATTACCATCCAGCTCACCTCTCCCTTTGGCCAATCACTAAAGTTGAGTAATACTTTAAAGGTATATGCGTAGAGTATGATGAAATATACATAGATGAAGGGTATAGCTATATATCTCATGAGAAAGTTAAAAAATAAGTTCTCATTGAAATATATATCTTCGAAAGATTCTTTCTTTTGTAGTATAGAAAGTGCAAAGAGTGGAGTGAGTAAGCTCAAAGATAGACTCGTCCAATACCCATGTAAATCTCATGATATACTATAATTGAGATCAAAAAGAGCCGAGACAGTGAGAATCGCAATATTTCACAGTGCAGCAAGAGATCCCCCAACTATAAGCGAAAAGAAAAATACTATAGAAGTCTTATAAAAATAAACATAGTAAGACTGTTCTTTAAAACTCAGAGAAGGTATATGTCTCAAGTACGGGGCTATAAACAGAGATGATATAATCCCAAAGACCGTAAGCATAAAAAACACGATATGTTCATTCCCATCAATAGGTATATAATAGTAAAATACTGCTCAGAATATTGCTGCTCCAGCTTGCATGCAGAGTGTTTTGATTTTGTTAGTACCTATAGATTCTCACAGAAGCGTGAGTGAAGTAGAGAGAAAAAATACTACTATAGCCGAGAGTATAATTTTAGAGAGGTATTCACTTATACCCAGTCAACCATTTGTTGCGATGAGAAAAAAGAAGATTCATGTTACCAAGAGTGAGAGGAAAACAGGAAGAGGAAAACGTTTTCAAATGCTTGTCAGAGTTTCTTTTATCTCACGTTTTTTAAATATTGAGAAAAATGGTTTCATATATAGAATATAAATAAGTAAAATTATCTGTCACATCTGGGAGTATAGAAATGAACTTGAAGTTTAGTTTAAGTAAAAAGAGTAATTTGAAAAAGAATTTCAACTAGATTTGAAGATACGTTGTAGTATTTGTAAAAATAAATACAAGATATGAAAGTACTTATAGTAGAAGACAATACTCTCCTGAGAGAAAATACCATATTTCTCCTTGGGAAAATGAACTTCAGTGTAGAGTGAGCGAGCAATGGCAAACAGGCTCTTGAAAAGCTTGTATCATACAGCTATGATGTTATTGTTCTGGATATCAATATGCCAACCATGGACTGAAAAGAGTTTCTCTCTGGGCTGAAATCCTCTCAAAATATGACTCCGGTCATAGCTCTCACTTCAAACTCTATGCTGAGTGATAAGCTCGAAGTTTTTGATCTTGGAGCTGATGATTATCTCACAAAACCTTTTGAAATCGAGGAACTTGCTATGAGGCTTAGAGCTATAAGTAAGAGAGGAAACGTCCTGCAAGACGAGCAAAAGCAGCATAAAGATGTATGTATAAACTTCTCTACAAGTAAGGTCTATTATAACTCTCAGGAAGTTTATTTTCCTCATAAGCAGTATCTCATCATAGAGTATCTCATGAAGAATCTAGGCTATCCAAAAAATAAACTAAGCATTATGGAGTATGTCTGGGGGGAACAAGAAGAAAACCTTGAACTTAATTCAACAACCTTAGAGTCTCATATTTATAGTATCAGATCCAAACTCTGAAAAGATTTTATACGAACTCAGAAAGGTGTATGATACATAATAGACTAATATGAAACCATCAGATAAAATATCCTTACAAATATGAATCTTTAGCTTTGTTTGCTGAGTTGTATTTTTTATTGTGTCTCTGTATTGGTATAATAATTATACGAGCCTTGTAGTATTTTTAGAAGCATTTTTTATCGTCAAAAACCTATATCTCATCCTTGTGATTGCGCTCTTTTCAGTATTTATATGATGTATATCAAGGATATTTTTTACTCATATATTTTCAAAAATAGAGGAAAATAATACAAAACTTAAAGACTATAATCATTTTCTTGCTCATGAACTCAAAACTCCAATTTCTGTTATGTATTCCAATCTTGAGGTACTTGAACATGGATATAAAACGGAGCTTGTGGATAGTTCAAAGTTAGAATTGAAGAGTATGATTAAAATTATTGATGGACTCCTAAATTTTTCAGAAAGTATACAGGTCTGAGAAAAAAAAGATATCAATATAGAAAATTGTATCAGACTCAGAGCATCAAGACTCTGAGGTTCAGAGTCTATTAATATTTATAATAATGGTTTTAATGTAAGCGTGTACACTGATGAGATGTTATTCGGGAGAGTGATAAAAAATCTTATAGATAATGGACTCAAATACTCTCTTGATGGCATTTTAGATATTTATATACATGAGGGATCACTCCGTTTTGAAAATAAGATTTCTAAAACTCTCTCTAGTGGTGAGGTAAAGCAGTTACAAGAAAAATCATTTTCTAAGAGCTTTGAAGAAAAGCGGGGTCACTGAATCTGACTTCCTATGCTATGAGATATACTTAAAGATCTTTGATATGAGATGAGCGTATATAGTAAGGACTCGATGTTTATTGTAGAGATTACTTTTTAAAAAAAGACTCCCGCAAAGGGGAGTCTTTTTTTATTTTGTTTGATGGAGGTGTACGTCTCGTTGAGGAAAAGGAAAGTTCAGCTCCCCACCTGTAGCATCA
>JAHDGX010000079.1 GCA_020631575.1 Candidatus Altimarinota bacterium
GTATGAGTAAGTGAAGACTTTGCAGCTCATATGGACGCAAAAGGGCAGCTTGCTACAGCAGTAAAATACTTACAAAGTCTCAAGCCAGTCGAGAGAGAAATATTGACTCTGCGAATTTGGGATGATCTCAGCTATAAGCATATTGCAAAGTTGGTAGATAGAAAGGAAGCAACGTGTAAAAAGATTTTTTCTCGGGCAATTGTAAAACTTCGAGCCAATATATCGCTTTTACTTCTTGTATTATTAGTATTATAAATATGAGTAAGACAGATTACATTACTGAAATGCAAGATGCTTTTGGGCAAGAACAAGACCCAAAAGAACTTTTAAAAGTAGCTAAAAAAATTAAGTCCCTTCAAAAAAAGTCTTTCTCGAGAAAAGAGTTTCGAGAGGAGCTTGCAATGAAACTCAATGCAATTCACGAGCTTGATATTTCAGAAGATATTGTTCCAAGATTTTCAGTGTTTCAGATATTTTGAGCGCTTTGTAGTTTTGTATTTATATCTTGAGCGCTTTTGAGTGTGTATACTATGAGGTCGGAAGATCATAGTATTATATCTCTTCCAGAGAGCCCTTCGATAGATTCTGTGCAAAGTCTATGAGATGCACTGCTCGATCAAGATCTCAGTAGAGATTTCGAGCAAGTACAGTCTTCAGGAGCAAATCAGGTGAGAGAAAGTATTCCTGAGAAAGTTATTCTAAAACAGGCAAATACTTCTTCAGATATACGAGCTACTCAAGAAGATGATGCAGATACAGAAATTCAAAGTGAAGCAACTATAGTTTCTCCAAAAAATCAAGGTCAGAGTTCAGATATATCTACTTTTTGAGAGAGCATATCTCCCGCAAGTTCTATACTTGCTGATGAGCTAGAAGCAGAAGATTCACAATGAATATATGAACTTCTGCTCAGTGAATTTCTTCAAATTTGTGAGGAAAATGGATGAGAAACATCTGAAAATGAATATGAGTGTGTTCTGCCAAATGGCCTAATATGTAACCAAGATAATATTTCTCCTGAGAGTAGTAATCCGTGCGAAGCACTGTACGATACATGAGAAGTGAAAGACGATGATGAAGTAGAACTCGATGTATGAGAACTTATTAAAGATCTTGGTCAATAGCGACTATTCGTAATTTGCTCTATTTTTTATATACTTTAGGTGACTTTTTTGTCACTTTTTTTATAAGCTATCGTTATAGCTATTAGAGAAAGAAATTTCTCCAAAGCCTTATTACTTTTTGCCGACTCTTTTTATATGTATTATGAGAAGAGGAGTGAGCAGTAATGCTATTTTATTAATAAATATATTATATGAGATACTTCATTGTAGCGCTGTGTATGCTGATTCTGGCTCCAGCTTGACTTTACGGGGCTGAAGTAGAGGATGACTCTATTATTACAGAAATCGAAAAATCACAAAATGAGAACACTTTTGATATTTCTATGAAAAGCTTTGATAGTTGTGACGCATTTGAAGATGTGATGGAAACATATATGAGATCATACTGGAAACACAGCTACAAGAATATTCAGTATCGCAGCCTTTGAGAACCTGAGATTATGGAGATGCAGGTAGAATCAGAGGCAATAGCAGATGAAGCTGTTTCTGCACCAAGTTCTAAAACAGCAAATGCGGTATGATGAGCTAATGAGGATTTCTCAGCAACAAACACTCAGGTTCTTTGAGTAGATGAATCAGATGTTGTGAAAACGGATGGAAAATACCATTACTACTATAATCAACCTCAATCAGCAGTATATATAGTAGAAACTTCAAAGGCAGGAAATCTTGCTGATGGAGAGATGAAAATAATAAAAAAACTCAAGCTTCCAAAGAGTTTTTACAATACGCAGCTCTATGTAGATACATGAAGACTAGTTATTATCGCGAGCGCGTATTCACAAACTGATTATTCAAAAAGGGGGTACTATATAAATAGAAACTCTAAAACCTACACTATCGTATTTGATACAAGTGATATAAGTAAACCAGAACTTATCAAACTCTATAGTAGTGATGGAGATTATAATAAGTCTCGAAGAATAGGAGACTATGTCTATGTACTTTCACGAAACTATTTTAATTACCCGTATTACAATATAAAAAGTGAAGATGATATTGTGGTAGATGCTCAGAAACTTCTTCCACAGAAACTAGATATATTTAGAACAGATAAGGCTTCAGAGCAAAATCTCACTATTAGTAATAAATCTCTTCCATATAACGCAAGTTCATGAAATATTGCTGACTGTAGTTCTATTTCTTATAGTTTTCCAGATGAGGAGACGATGAAGCAGGGAAATTTTAATCCTGGATACAATATCATCTCTGCAGTAAATATCAGAAATACTTCGGAGACGGTTGCGACTCAAGTTATTGCTGGAAGTAATAGTGAAATATATATGAGTAACTCTAACCTCTATATGACAGAAGGAATATGGAGACAGGATAGATTTGATTGTCCTCCTAATGCAATTTGTGCTATGCCATTCTTTTGGGGGGGAACACAAAATACTTTGGTGCATAAACTCAATATAGATAGAAACTCTATTTCTTACCATGAATCAGCTCTTGTGCCTGGTTCTCCACTCAACCAATATTCAATGGATGAATATAACGGGAAGTTCCGAATAATAACCTCACAGTGGTCCCCAGAAAGATCAACAGGACTTTATATTCTTGATAATAATCTTAAGTCTGTATCAAGTCTCACAGATCTTGCTCCGGGAGAGACATTTCAGTCAAGTAGGTTTATAGGAGATAAGCTCTTTCTTGTAACTTTTGAGCAAATTGATCCACTCTTTGCTATCGATTTGAGTAATCCTGAAAAGCCAGAAGTACTGTGAGAACTCAAAATACCATGATTCTCTACGTATCTGCATCCGTATGACAATACGCATCTTATCGGACTTGGATATGACACTCAAGTAAATCAGTGGGGAGGAACGCAGACAGCAGGAGTAAAAGTTGATCTGTATAAAATCAATTATGATAAAAAGTGTGGGGACGTTGGACTGACAGCTCTGCAGGAAGAAAAATGTGAATCAGGTGACTATAAAGGAATCATCGTAGAACAGCTCTACACAGAAACTATGGG
>JAHDGX010000080.1 GCA_020631575.1 Candidatus Altimarinota bacterium
AGCTTTGTTTGGGTAACTCCCGAACAGGCTCTCTGATATGAACTTATTGAAGATTTTGATGAGATTCTAAGAGAAGTATATGGATTATAAAAGCTCCCTATAAAGGGAGCTTTTATAATGAGATTTAAATATTTCCCTCAAAGTAGTCTATAAGTATTGCCATAAATTCTTCAAAAACTTTATTTCACTTGAGGTTTTTATAGGATTTCCCTCTGACATATACTGGAATCGTAGGATTTTCTCCATCTCCTGGTAGGAATATCCCAATATCTGCGTTTCTCGCTTCACCTGGACCATTTACGATGCAGCCCATTACGGCTATATTTGTAGTAGTAAAGTCTTTATATTTATCTTTCCACTCATCGTATTTTTCGGCTATTTCGTCACCAATTTGTTTTGAGAGAACCTGAAAAGTATCAGATGAGGTTCGACCACAGCCGGGACAAGAAGTTATCAGTGGTTGAAAGCTACGAATTCCTATTGTCTGAAGTATGTTTTTACACACCTCTACTTCAAGAGATCTCTTTGCTCCTGGTTCTGGGGTAATAGAAACTCTGATAGTATCTCCTATTCACTGCTGAAGTAGGAGTCCGAGAGCTATAGAACTTGAAACAATTCCCTTTGTTGATCATCCAGCTTCTGTAAGGCCAAGATGAAGAGGGAGATTGGTTTTTTCACTGAGCATGGTATAACACTGTACCATATCTTGAATGTCTGACATCTTTACTGAAATTGTCATCATATTTTCAGGCATCCCATACTCAAGAGCTTTTTCTACTGAGAGTAGAGCTGACTCTACCATGGAATCTATAAAGACTTGCCCAGCTTCTTTTGGAGTATCGAGCTGTGCATTTGCCTCCATATTTGCTGAAAGGAGATCATCATCTAGTGATCCTCCATTGATTCCTATACGTACTGGAGTGTTATATTTGATCGCACACTCTATAATCTGTCGAAAATTATCATCTCTTTTTTCTCATTTTCCAACATTTCCCGGATTGATACGATACTTATCGAGATTTGCTGCAAGCTCTGGAAACTTATTTAGGAGAATATGTCCATTATAATGGAAGTCTCCTACAATAGGAACCATCACTCACACGTCTCTGAGATTCTTTACTATTTTTGGAACAGCCTCTGCGGCCGCATCATCATTTACCGTGATACGTACTATCTCGCTTCCTGCCATCGCAAGCTCTTTAATCTGCATCGTTGTTGCAAACACATCTTTTGTTGGAGTGTTTGTCATAGACTGAACCACAACTGGGGCTCCTCATCCAACCTGCACATCTCCTACCATTACGGCAAGAGTCTTTTTTCTCTGTTGTAACATAAAATACTTGTAGAAATAATCACAAGTATTGTTATTATTTTTAGTCTGAAAGCAAGAAATTATCGTTATCGATGTTTGGCTGAATACGAAGTTTTGTAGATCATACCTGAGGAGAATCTGAGTACGTCGTATAGAGAGCTCACTCTCATATATGCTGCACTATAGAATCTACATGTCTTGCTGGCCCAGTGTAATATAAGCGAAATTTATGTAGTGGATCCTGAGCAAGCGACGGCACGGAAAGAATCTGAGCTCATAAGGTTTTTATATTACTCGCTCCATCATCACTAAATCATACTGCTAGAGGGGTCTCTCTGGATAACACTTCTTTTATCGGTTTTTGCATAATCTCAGCTAACTGCCTACGTATATATCAAATATTCCATCTAAGTCATTGAACCTTTCTCATGTCTCTGGTTTTTGCATCAAGTCATAAATGCTTCTGAACATCAGCATTGTCTCACGGAATATAATTTACAACTTTTCTGAGATAATATTCTAGTGTTCACTCGTCTGTGGTTTCCTTAGAAATATTATAATTTCTTCGAATATTTTCAATTTGTTCTTCTTGCTCCCTGTTTGTGAGTATCCAGTTGTTAATAATTTTGAGTCCTCGCATAAGAGTCTCTGGTGAATGCCCTCTCGCAGTATTTATAGACATCATCCTCCCAGGAATGAGAAAAGTATGTTTCATAAGTTGCATCGGTGGAGTGAGTCTAGATTGCTGAGTGAGAGCCGTACGAATATCTTCTAAAAATCATTCTGGTCAACGATGCTCGTAGTCGGAAGAAAAACAAGTGTCTTGATAGTTCCTATAGGAAATCGCTTTATTCCCTTCAACATATTCATACTCTGCCTCCGGTCATAAAAATCTATCTGGATCTTGATCTACCTCATGTCATAAAATCTCTACTACATCTTTTGAAACCTTATGTTGGTAGTAATGCTTCGTCGGCATCTCAAGAAGATTTCCATCCAAGTCAAAAACTCCAAGCGCGTAGGCTCAGTTAGTTAATTGGAGGCCATGTAAATCCATCAAAAAATACTTTAAATATACAAGGTGAGTATATTTAAAGTATTTACTATTACAATATGTATATTATAAGTTATTTATTCCAAGCTATATCTGATCCCTTGAGTGCTAGTTTTATATCTTCTATAAACTCATCAAGTGGGATATCGAGCATAGTCTCACAGTTCATAGTGTGCTCTCTATCTACCCCTGCTGCAAATCATTTATCCTTAAGTTTTTTCTTGATTGATTTTACTTTTATATCCATCACATCCTCGCTTGGAATCATCCGAAAGTAGGCCCATATAAATCCTGAAAGCTCATCAACAGCATTTATATATTTTCTCACAAGGGTATCCGGATGATCATCGATTCCATCAAGGAAAAATCAGTGAGAACGTATATCTGCAAGTAGCTCCGCTGGAGCATCTATCTCAGCCATAATATTCTCAAAATCACCCTTCATATGCTCGTCACCATTTTTCCCGATATAATCCCAATCTATATCATGAAGAGCTCATACAAGCCACCAGTAATGTGCATCTTCTCAAAGTTTCTCAGCAAAATACTTCATAATACATCCTACTTGATAGAGGTGCTGCTTTGTACTGGTGGAATATTTTTCAATCAGGTCATGTGCTTGTTTCTCTGCTGGGAGGT
>JAHDGX010000081.1 GCA_020631575.1 Candidatus Altimarinota bacterium
ATTTATACTACTTACATATTTTGAAGCATTTGGGAGAAACTTATCAAATCATCCAGCGGCTACCCAAGCTTGAACAGGATTTTCCCAAGCAGGATTACTTGGCTTAAGAGAATTGAGTTTGAGGTAGTTTATGTTTCAAATTGCTGATATTGGAGTGTTTTCATCGACAGCTCAATTACATAGAAGATCTACTTGGGCTGCTTGAAGATTGTTGTCGTATTCTCTTGGTGCGTTTACAAAAAGGGAAGAAGTTGTAAATTCAGGATTAAATCATTCTGGTATCAACTTACCAGATATTTCAGAAATATTAACTTCTTTTACCCCTCATGGTCTTTTCCAATTAAGCACTCATTCATCACTATGGTAAAACTCCATATAATCTTTCCATATCGGCCCTGCTCATTCGAGACCATTTCAGCTAAAATTCGTTTCAGAACCATCGTTGTTCCCAGCCCATACAACAGTGGTTACTTGAGGGGTGTATCCTACCGTCCATAGGTTTCTTGGGTAAATAATCTTTTTCCCTCATTTTTCATATTGTTTTGTAGAAGTACCAGTTTTAGCTGCCACTTTTCTTCCTCTAAGAGACAAGTATTTATTCCAAAATTCCGGTCTACTCCCAGTGTCCGAAAGGATATAGTTTGTAATAAATGCAGTACTAGGGTCTATAACTTTTTCTCACTGATTAAGTTCTTTTTTGTACTCTTCTATGACTAAACCCTCAGAATCTAATATTTTTATTACAGGTACAAGATCTTTTTTATATCACATATTTGCATAAACACTATATGCATGAGCCAGTTCTAGAGGAGTCATGAGAGCTGTTCATAGTGACATAGCTGCTCCATAACTATACTCTCTTCCGTAAGTCTCAAAGTATTCGTTTTTGAAGCTTTCCATAGAAGCAACTCCAAGTTTCTCCATCCATTTAATTATCTCACTTTCTCATCCTGCTAAGAAGTACATTTTTACTGCAGGGATATTTCTAGAATAATTGAGCGCTTTAGAAATAGTCATTTTCCCCATGAATTTTCCATCAAAATTATTTGGAATATATCCTCAAGGAAATGTAGTTTTTACATCATAAACAGGAGTCTTAGATCCTATTATCTCTTTATCTATTGCCATAGAGTAGACGAAAGGCTTGAAAGTAGATCATGGCTGAAGGTTTGAAGTAGTGATGTTTACGTTTCACTTATTTTCTTCATCAAAATAATCCCTTCCTCACACCATAGAGAGTATCTCTCCAGTTTCATTATCTATAGATATAAGAGCTGCATTTTGAGCAGCAAATCTTGCCTCATTATTTGCTCCGTATTTTTCGACGAGCTCTTCAGCTTTATCTTGAAGTACAGGATCGATAGATGTGTATATTCTGAGTCAACCAGTCTCAAGAAGATCTTGACCATATTTCTCTTCCAGAAATTCACGTACATAAAATACGAAATGAGGATACTTAATATCTTCAGTGTATTTTTGAAATTCAAATCCTATTCCTGAAAGAACAGCCTCTCTATAAGCTTCAAAATCTATGTATTCATCTTCTAGCATTCTTCCAAGAATAAAGTCCTTTCTTCCTGTTTGATACTCTATGAAGACTCCTTCTGATACTTCAATCTTTATAGAGTTGAGGAGAGTAAGCATATCTTCGTAATCTACCACACTACAACCATCGTTGTCTATTGATATATTAGATTTTAATTTATCTTTTGATAATCCACATATGAGAGTTTTTGAATCAGAAAATCTCTTGACCTTCCATCCAGAAATAAAGTCTGTAAGAGCATCTACTGTTTCTTTATTTTCACTTACACCACTTGGAGTAATAATATTATTTGGACTTTCTATACCAGATTCACCCTCATATATATAAGGGTATCCAACAAGTCTGTCAAAGTTGTTATATGGAGAATAATAACTTGGTCATTTGGGGAGCGATGCAAGCATCGATGCTTCGAGGACTCCTACATCTTTCGCACTTTTTCAAAAGAATGTTTTAGCTGCTTGCTCTATTCAATACGCATTACTTCCATATGCTATTTTATTAAGGTACAGTTCAATAATTTTTTCCTTTGATACATCATTGGTAAGCTTAAAAGCGAGATATATCTCTTTTATCTTTCTTTCGAGCTTGTCAAAAACACTTTCTCTTGAACTTCTATTCTCAATAATTGTATTTCTGATAAGTTGTTGAGTAAGGGTAGAGGTTCCTCCAAATCACTCGTTTTTACCTATAACTCAATATATCCCAGCTCGAACGAGACCTATAAAGTCAACACCAGGATTCTCCCAATATCTTTTATCTTCTCAAGCAACGAGCGCATTGATAATGTTTTCATTAATTTCACTATATCGCTTGTAGATTCTTTTTTCTTCAAATATTTTATAGAGTTCATTTCAATCTCTATCATATATAATAGAAGCTTCTGCAATCTCTAAGTTCTCAAGTTCCTCGATTGATGGAAGAGGAGCAATGATTTTTTGATAGAGAATGATAGAACCTATACAAAAACATAAAAAGAGTGTTCATAAAGAGTAAAGAAATACTTTTCAAAATATTCCTTTTCACTGTTTCTTATGCGTACGTTTCTGAGCGCTCGTTTTATATTTTCTTCTTTTTGTTGGCTTTTTAGTATTTCAACTCAGCCTTCTTTTTTGAAATGCCATAAATGATTATGCTTAAAAACTATTATCATCAGCAAGGATAATTTCGATCCTTGTATCTCCCTCACTGAAGAGAGGAGTATCTGTTTTTATTTGGGGTATATTTATATATTTCTTAATTGCTTCAAGTGTGGAATCGTCAGATTCTATACCATTATAATACAAAACGGAATTATCAAACTTTTTTTCTTTAAGAGTTCTAGTGCCTGTATCACTGTCTATACTAAAACCAAATGGAAGTAATATCTCTGCAAGGCTCCGAGCATATAGAGGAATAGTAGTGTTATTGAAAAT
>JAHDGX010000082.1 GCA_020631575.1 Candidatus Altimarinota bacterium
TCTATATAGATAAACCAACGGGGCAAACGAGTTTTCAAGTCCTTCGTGATATGCGGAGGATTTTATGAGTTAAGAAGATAGGTCATACAGGAACACTTGATCCACTCGCAACCGGATGACTCTTGGTAGCAACAGGGAGCTATACTAAGTTAATTTCTTATGTTGAAAAGGATATAAAATCATATAAAGCAACCATCATGCTTGATGGTACTTCCCCGTCATATGATAGCGACAGTGAGATAGACTATCTTTCCAAACAGCAACAAGAGATACTAAAAATAGAGTTGAGCCAGGAAATGATACAAGCTTGTATTAATGAAAATTTTTCAGGGGAAATAATGCAGATTCCTCCAAAGTATTCCGCTCTCAAAATAAATGGGAAACGTGCCTTAGATAGAACACTTGCAGGAGAGGATATTGTTATGAAAGATAGAAAAGCTCATATACTAGAATCGACAATCATTTCGTATCAATATCCCAAACTTATAGCTGATTTCACTGTTAGCGCTGGGACTTATATTCGCTCTATAGCTTTTGATCTGTGAGAAGCCCTCTGAGCAGGATGATATCTCTCCGGGCTTCGTAGAACCTGAGTCGGGAAACTTACAGAGGATATGCTACAAAGTATGGATACTCTGTCTGTAGATAAAGCCTTAGCTGTAGAGAATATTTTTCCTGATAAAATATTTATCTTTAAAGATGAGCAAGTACTCAAAAGACTTTCAGATGGCCAAAGAGTTTGGGGGGAATATGACTTTCCAGAAAATGAGAATATTTTCCTTTCAGACGGAGATATGATAACATATGTAGTAGAGTATAAAGACTCTGTTTTACATCCACGAAAAAAGATCGTATAAAAATTTGCGCTTTTAGCTATTTTTTATACAATACCCGAGCTTCATTGCATGGGTCATTAGCTCAGTTGGTAGAGCAGCTCCCTTTTAAGGAGAAGGTCCTGGGTTCGAGCCCCGGATGACCCACCATTTGCGATTATCAAAAGAATTTCAATTTACTTGAAGTTCTTTTTTCGTATTTAAAGCCAATAACTCCTCCTTGATAGGTGTTCGAGATTTTATTTCTTCGTACACTATCTTTCATCCAAATAATAACTCAAATCAGAGCTGTATAATTTCAGGATTTTCCTTTGCTGATGCAAGAACTTCAGGGTGTTCGAGAATTTTTCTAGAACACTTTTTAAATCTCTCAAGTCAAAACGTTTGAGTTTGTTTCTTTAGTTCAGATTTTCTTGATTGTATTTGAGATTTTACTTCCTTTAATTCCTCATATTTCTTTTCTAAAAATTCAGGATAAGCAGTGAGTTTATCTACGCTTTCAAGAATAAATTTTTCCTTTTGCTCAAGGCTTTTAATATTCTTTTCAATATATTTCGTCGTTACTCATTGTTCTTCACTTCTTTCTTCAAAAATTTTTTCAGTTACTCTATCATATACTTCTAGTAGTTCTTTACTAAGTTTAGCTTCTTGAAAAGCTTTTAATATTTGTTCATTTGCTTCATCTCTATTAAGGGAGTAGTTTTTATGCTTTGCTCCTTTTTTTCCTCTACACTGATAATAGTGATAATAATTACCATTCTTAGAGCGTGCTTTTTCTGCTGTCATATGTCATCCACATTCAGGGCAGAGAAGCATTTTCCCATACATATATTCAGGGTTATAGTTTTTTGGTTTTTTAATAATAGGAGCTTCTATTTGTATTTCACCTTCAAAATATTTAATGGTGACATTCTTATCACTATCAACAACTATTTTTTGTTTTCCTCTATTTGCTTTATTCCATAATTCAATAGATATGAAACCTTCATATGGTGCTTGTATTGCTTTTCATCCAGTCCATTCTTCCTGTACTATACCTGCATA
Source organism: Candidatus Altimarinota bacterium (assembly GCA_020631575.1). Lineage (GTDB taxonomy): Bacteria > Patescibacteriota > Gracilibacteria > BD1-5 > UBA6164 > JAACSU01. The sequence goes on from JAHDGX010000082.1 coordinate 1,878, forward strand.
AATAGGATTTTTAATATATCTTTGGAGTTGCTCAGGATGTAGTTCTTGTCACCCTATAGTTCCTATTATTTCTGTTTTCTCATCATTCCATTTATTCCTTACTCGAGAAGTATATCACATCCTATTTAGCTCTTCAGTAATTTCTTTATCACTCATATCTCCTCGTGCTCTCAACTCAAACATTTTTTTGATATAAATACTTTCTTCAGGATTTTCTTCTTGTATTGTTTTCTTTCCATCTCAAGTTCTCGCCTTAACATTCTTATACCCAAAATCAGAATTTCTTACTTTATATCCTCTTTTGTTATTTCTAATTGACTGCCCGAGCATAGTGGAAAGTACATTATTTTTATCTTCTTCTCACATCATAGCACTCAAATTTGCAGTAATGGTATTCATATTACTTTTCGCCCATTTATATTTACTTGTATCAATTCACTCTATTTCGAGCGTACTTTTGCTTTCTTGTATTACTCATTGGGTATCTTTTACAGCTACTCATACTTCAGCAAAACTATCTACTATTTCGTTGTATACTTTTACTCCTCATCTACTAATTCTATTTACTTTGAGGGTGATAACATAGTCTACTTTTAGTTCAGAATTTTTAACAAATTCAATTGCTTCTAGTATTTTAGGTCTATCAGAAGTAGTCCCTGTGAAGGGTTCTTGAAATGTAGCTAATACTTGGTATCAATGCCTTTCACAATAAGCTCTACATTCTTTTTCTTGTACCTGTAGGCTTTCCCCATCTTTTGATTGTTTTGTTGTAGATACTCTACAATATATAATTGCGTTTTTCATCCTATTTTCTTGTTATTTTAATTAAATCATTTGGTTCACAATCAAAAGCCTCTAAAAGCTTTTCAATTGTGTTTATACCAATTTTTGTGGTTTTCCCATTCTTTATATGAGAGATTTGAACAGGGGTTAATCAGGTGATTTTAGCTAACTGTGTAGCTGTCATTTTATTCTTTCCCATTAACCCCCATAAATCTATTTCTATTTTCATAGAATACAAATATTATACT
>JAHDGX010000020.1 GCA_020631575.1 Candidatus Altimarinota bacterium
CTATTAGTATTTACGGTCCCTCCTGAAGTAGAAGTTGAGGAATTTTGAGTGTTGGTATTTGCTTGCGCATTTTCCGTAGGGGTAGTAGGAAGAGGTGTCTGCGTATTAGGAGTGTTTGTAGTTACGTTCTTATCCATAGCAGTAGGAGAAGTTGTTTCGCTTTGGTTTCACTCAGGAGTTTCTCATGGTGTCCCTGTTGATGAAGATGATTGATTTACGACTCTTGGAGTAGAAGGAGAATTCGTAGTGTTTTCTCCTGAACTTTCTCATGGAGTCGCAGAAGTATTTTCACTCGATTCGGTTCAGCTATTTTGTAAGTTTTCTTCAGGAGTATCATCTTCTATAGTTTCCTCGTTTTTATTTTCTGGTTCTTGTTGATCTAAAGAGCTAGTGTCTTGTGATCAGGAGGCAGTAATTATAGGAGCTTCTTCTGTATCGGATTTTCATACAAGAGGGATTTTTTGAACAATAGACTGTGTTTGCTCCGGAAAATATGTAAATGCTCACCATACAGAAGTTCAGCTTAAAAGTAGAGCAACGACATATATGATGATATGATCTATAATGTGGTAATACACTCCATATGCTCGGTCTATAATAGCATCGTTTATACTCATAGTCTACTTGTATGTTAGGGTGTAATTATCAATTGCGGCTCCAGAGTTTTGCATAAAAATTCTAGCAGACCCTATAGAGTTGATTCATGACCCGATAATATTCTCTTTTTGAATACCATTGATATCAAAGGTTATACTATCTTCAGAGATTCAAAAGCGTATCGTATCTCCAGCATTTATAGTTTCACCAATATTTGCAAGAGGGACACTTGTTCCAGCGAGTCGTCTCATTAGTTGATATCATGTTGCAGATATATCTAGACTATAATAATTATCACTATCTATATATCTGAGAAAGCTGCTGATAGTTCCTCCAGAAAAATCATCTATATCAAAAGAAACACTATAGTTTTCTGTCGTCATTCATGGGAGAGGGGTTACCTGAAGAAAACTGCTTGATCCATCTGTTTTTTCAAGAGCATTATTATTTATAATAAATGCTCATGGATTTCATCCACTTGCTATAGTCCAAAAACCTGCTCATGTGTCGGGACCACTTGAACTTGTTATATTCGTCCCATTTGAAGAAGTAAAAGTATCAATAAAAAATTTATCAGGGATAGGGTTATTAAACTCTTCGATAAGTTTTGGGCTCAGAGTCATTCACTTTTCCTCAAGAGCCTTCATAGTCGTTGTTTTGAAGTCGCGAGTATTAGAATTAAATATAAGATTTTCATATTTATCGTCTGTTGCAAAAGGTTGAAATGCGGTAGATACTTTTGCGATATATAGCTCAAGATCTATGAGGTCTTCCATAATACAAGAATCAAATACTTCTGTCGTTTGAAATCAACTGGTAGCCGGAACTGTTTCAAGACTCCCACTATAGCTATTTGGGAGATGCTCAGATCCTCTATATACATAGTTGTATATAGCTCCATCTACAAGAGTATTTCCTGCGGGGATGTCACTCAACATAATACTAGGAGTTGATATGATATAACACTCGGCTCCATTTCGTACCACTACATCATAATATATATAGTTTCAGAGTGTGAGGGCCGTTTTTCATTCGCTACTTAGTGCGTATGATTCAGGAATTAGGGAAGGTGTTTGTGAAAATAAACCTCCTTCATTGATTGCACCTAGTTGATATTTTGTTCGATTATTTGTTACTGAATAAGAATAAAATGTATTTGTAACAGGGTCACGTGGGATATTAGAAACTCTCCTGAGCTCTCTATGAGCTCAATCTCAGAATTCTCACTGGGTCCAAGCGAGTCATCCAGAGTAGCTAATTGCCTGAGCATTATCAGGGAGAGGAACATTCCCCTCAGCAGTTGCAAACAAACTCAGCGACTTATCGATAGTTCTCATATCTGATACTCTCGTAGAGTTTTTTGCGTCACGCGTATATCACCTAAAACTTACAAAGGCAATAGTTCCGAGTATAGATAAGATAGTGATGACAACAATAAGCTCCACAAGTGTGAATGCCTTGGGGAAAAATACTGTTTTTTTGTGAATACTTTTCTTCATGCATTTTAGTATATCTATAGAGAAAAAATCACCAAGGGATTTCTATAAAACATTGCGACATATAGCCGTTTTCTTATACAGTATAACTTTTATACATATGAATACATTCATATTTTTCTTGTGTTTTTATATATAGTATATAATATGTATATATTATGTATATAAATTAGAGAGTATGTGAAATTATGATATATATGAGAGTATTACTGCCTGATTTGCAGCTCCAGCTGAGGAATCTTCACGATATAGTGTTGATCTAGAAAGGTACTTACTAGAGCATCCTATTACTTCCATACTCGTTTCTGTAAAAGGAGACTCTATGATTAATGCAGGAATCTCTCCTTGAGATATAGTGGTAGTAGACAAGGCTAAAATCCCAAAACAAGACGATATAGTGATTGCAAATATAGATCATAACTATACGCTCAAGTATTTTAAAAAAGATGCCCAATGAAGGGTATATCTTAAGGCTGCGAATGATAATTATATGAACATATATCCAGAGGAAGAGCTCAATATATTTTGAGTGGTAGTGAGTCTAATTCGAAAGTATTAGTATGAAATTTAAGCTTTCAAAAAAAGTCTTTGCACATATCGATTGTGATAGCTTCTTTGTTGCATGTGAAGTATTTCGTAATCCATCCCTTGCGACCAAGCATGTATGCGTCGGGAGAGATGTTACAATTGCTGCAAGTTATAGCGCAAAAGCAAAGTGAGTGAAGGTATGAGTCCCATTTTGGCAAGCAAAAAAGATTTTATGAAATAGCTTTGTAGCGCTTGATCCTGATATGAAGCTTTATGGGCAGCTTTCAAAAAAATTTATGTGATTCCTTCGAATGCATACACAAAATGTTGAGGTGTTTAGTATCGATGAAGCTTTCGTAGAGCTCACATGAATTCCAGAATCACTAGATATGAATCTTGAGGAGTATGTGGTTTATCTTCAAAAAAAGATTCTTCAGGAAATCTGAATTCCTGTCTCATTTTGAGTTTCTACAACTCGTCTGAGAGCAAAAATATTTTCAAAAGTACATAAACCTTATGGATATTTTATAGGAATGGATAATCAGAGTGTATACGATCAGTTTCAGGAGATGCCAGTGAGTGATATTCCATTTGTTTGATTTTGATATCAGCAGAGACTTGCCCCACACATAAAGACTATTTATGATTTTTCCAGAGAAAGTATGTTTTACTTCAAGAGATTGATTGGAAAAAATGCAACCTGACTTTGGTTTGAACTCAATGGAGTAAACTCTCTTAGTTTTGCCTCTCATTGAGATAAAAAATCACTCGTAAAAACAAGAAGTTTTAATCATGAGATGAGTAGTGATCCAAGATTTATTTGGTCGAAACTTTTACTTAATGTAGAGCGTCTGTTTGAAGAAATGGCTCTCGCAGAATTTGAGATTCGTCATATTCGTTTATATTTGAAGACCAAGGAGAAAGAGCGATTTGGGATTTCTCACTACTTTGAGGACTATACCTGCGATCGAAAAGAGATTTATAGCGCGCTGCAAATACTCTTTAAAAAGCTCTATAAACCTTGAGTAGTATATAGATCTACTTGAGTGGGGTCACATGATTTGCAAAAATATACTCCAAAGCAGCTGAGTATATTTTCAAAAGCGAACGAAAAACATGAGACAAATAAAAAGCTTGAAAAGATATTTCTCGATATTCATAAGAAATATGGAAATGAGAGTATACATGTTGGTATATAATAAGAAGTATGGTCTTTTTTATTTTAGTTATATAAAACATCTTTTTTGGGTATACTGCTTAAAATATACATTCACAAGTAACAGACATGAAGTTTACAGACTTAGAACTCATAGAGCCAATTTTAAAATCCATTGAAAAGAAGTGATACACCACCCCAACTCCTATTCAAGAGCAGTCTATTCCTCACGTGCTTGAGTGAAGAGATGTTTTATGAGCCGCGCAAACAGGAACAGGAAAAACGGCAGCTTTTGCGATTCCAACACTTCAGATATTAGCTAGAGAGCAGGCACTAGAAAATAGAAATAAAGCCATTAAATCTCTTATCCTGACTCCAACACGGGAGCTTGCGATACAGATAGAAGAAAACATTAAGGATTATGGAAATAATCTCAGTCTCAAACACGCTGTTATTTTTGGATGAGTAAATCAGAACTCTCAGGTACAAAAGCTTAAAAGGGGAGTAGATATTTTAGTAGCTACTCCAGGGAGACTCCTGGATCTTATAAATCAGGGATATATAGACCTTTCGCATATAGAAATACTGATTCTTGATGAAGCGGATCGTATGCTCGATATGGGATTTATAAATGATGTAAGGAAAGTTTTAGCAATCGTTCCAAAAAAGAGACAAACTCTCTTTTTCTCAGCAACTATGCCAAAAGAGATTTCTCACCTCGCAGATGAGATTTTAAACAATCCTGTTAAAATAGAAGTGACTCCAGTATCTTCTACAGCAGAAAAAGTTTCTCAAGGTGTGTTTTTTGTACAAAAATCAGATAAGAAGAATCTCCTTATTAGTGTACTTGCAAATAAGAAAATGCAGCAAGTGCTTGTGTTTACTCGTACAAAACATGGTGCAGACAGGGTGGTGAGAGAACTACATAAGTCAGGAATCACCGCAGAAGCTATTCATGGAAATAAAGCTCAAAACTTTCGGCAGCGAGCGCTCTCTAACTTTAAAACAGGGAAGACTAGAGTACTAATCGCAACAGATATTGCAGCGAGGGGAATAGATATAGATGAACTCATGTTTGTGATAAACTACGATCTTTCAAACGAGCCAGAAACCTATGTTCACCGTATAGGGAGGACTGGGAGAGCTGGAAATGAGTGAGTAGCTCTTTCATTTTGTGACCAGGAGGAATTTGAATATCTTCTCGATATTGAAAAACTTACCGGTCAAAAAATTAGACGTATGGAAAATCATCCATATCACATATCTATCACAGCTCCACTTTCAAAAACTCAAAAGAAACAAATGAATAGAGAAAAAGAAGAAAGGAAAAGAGGGTATATGAAAGAAGCAAGAGAGCGAAGAGGCCAATCGGGAGGTAATAGAGGAAGAAGATAATATAAAAAAAGACTTTTATTAGAGAAAGTCTTTTTTAATAACATGTTTTTGGTACTCCGGAGATATATCAGATGAAGAACTTTTAGATTTACTAGACGAACTATAAAAAGCGTATTTAAAATATTAAATCTATATTAAAAAATAATAAAGACTTTTCTCAATGATATTTTTTGGTATAGTTAAAGGTATTATTTTTTTAGTATTCAAGATGTATATTAAATATTTAATTGTTTTCTTCCTAGTTTTTTCTAGTTTATGATTTCAAGTAAGCGCAAATTCTTGAAGTACTTTGAGTTGAAGCTGAGCTTCGTGATCAATTCAACAACCTTCTCAATTAAGTATCCCAGTTCCACAAGTACAGCAAGTGAGTCTTTTTCAAACATCGCTCAGTTCATCAGTATGACTTATATCTAGTTGGGATTTTGATGGTGATGCAAATGATAATTCTTGAAATTGAAATGATGGGGTCACTTACAATATAACTTCAACAAATCCTTGATTAGGATGAAATAATAACGTTTTTGATTTTAATGGCACTAGTAGTTATGTTACTATTCCAGACTATTCAGCTATTGATATAACAGGAGATATGTCAGTATCCTTCTGGGTAAAGTTTGATACATTAAATAATAACATAACTTTTTTAGGTAAATATGATGGAATAAAACAACCATTTAACTATTTATATAATTCTATCACTTGAAGGATGTGATATTATTCTACAGCATGACAATCTGTTGTATATTCTGATATTCAATCAAATCTTAACACTTGAGAATGGTACCATTTATCTTATGTGAGACAATGATCAAACTTATCATTTTATGTTAATTGAGTACAGAATTGAAGTACAACTGTTCTTAGTGTACAACAAACTAATAATGCTAATGTTACTATTGGGCAAACATTTAACCAAAACTGGTTAGATGGTCAGATGTGACTTGTAAGAGTGTATGATACTTCATTGAGTCAAGAAGAGGTAGATGACTTATACCAAGAATGACAAGAGAAAATATTATGAATTATTCCTCCTCCTGTCCCTACCAATCTTTGACAGTTTTATCTCAATACTGAAATTGCTGGAGCTCAGGAAATAGAAATATGAGAATCGATTTGAATGCTTCAATCAAACTCCTGAGTATTATTGACAGCTAATATAGATAGCAATGAACCTGCTGATTATCTATTACAGGTAGAAATCTATCCAGTTTGAAGCACTGTTCCATTATTATTTTGAGAATCATCTTTTAATGACTCTGGTGCTTGAGAAGTTTTGTTTTCCAACTTTCCAGTAGGTGAATACTATTGGACAGCTCAAGTTAAGGATAACGTTACGAATGAAGTCAGTGAAGTTCAGCAGTTTTGAGAGAACATTTTTATTAATGCTGATTTTGCAATATTTGAATGATTTGAACCGTATCCACATGGGTATAGTTTTATTAATAGAAGTACAGATTCTTCAATATTAACTTGATGAGTTGAGAGAGAATACTGATTTGGCCTTTGATGATGATTTACTTTAACAAGAGAGAGAATAGACTGAACCAAGTGGGATATATTTGAAAAAGCTTTTGATTTAAGTGATTTAGAAAATGATCCAAGAAAATTGCTTAATGCTTTCGAAATCCTAGGATTAAATGATTCTAATCCAACGGCATTCTGATGATCATGTTTCTGATTATCTAAATCAGCTCTTATTCAAAAAGAGTATCCTAACTATCTACAAAGCTATTATAGTAATTTATCCACTGAGATTTGAGATTGATATATTTGGGGTAACATAGGAGAATTTAATGTAAATAGCAATGGTGATTGGAATGATAATAGCTTAATATTACAAGATATTTTAGCTCTTCAGCTATCTCAATGAGGTGAAAAACTTCAAGAAGAAGAAAGACTTTCACAACAAAAAACACATTTGGAAATACTTGAAGAACTGAGAAATAATGTAGGTTCTTGATATATACTAGGATTTGAATGAGTAAAAGTTGATGGAGCTGGTTATAAGCACTATGTTGTTCCATATAAAGTGGAAGGAACGAAAATATATATATGGGATAATAATATTCCACATTATAAAAGTGTGATTAATGGGAAAGAGGAAAAATGATACAATCAATATATAGAAGTATTGTCTAATAACGATATATGAGCTAATCTATATATTGATAACCTTAACTGGCAATATATAAGCGATATATATTTAATATCTCTTGATACTATTTATAACTGATGAATAAAGCAAAAACCTGTATGACTTGATTTTAGAGACCATTTTTCAATATTTTTTTGAGGAGCCTCAGACATATTAGTTACAGACAATGAATGAAATAAAGCTTGATATTATAATAATGAAATTTATAGAGAGATAGACTGAGTATGAGTAACTACTATAGCTAATTTTAATCCAAATATAGATATCATTGATAATACAAAGCAAATATACTTTCCACAAAATAGAGATGATCTTACAATACAAATATCATGAACTATAGATGAAGAATATGATCTCATGATAGCGTGAAAAGACTATTATACTAAGCTTGAATGAGTATCTATAAAATCATCACAAATAGATACATTTGTTTCAGCAGCATCGAACCTTCAAATCGATTTTGATGATGCTAAGATTTGAGATTATAATATTCTAATAGATAATTTCCAAGATTCAGGTACATGAACTCTTTATATAGACTCAGTAGATGTAATTCCAGAAAATCAAAGTTTCACTATAGATTGGGATAAAGTAGTTCAAAATACTGAAGATGCTATTATTTATGAGACAGACTCAGATAATGATGGATTTTTAGATACAACAATTTTAGTCCCTGCAATTACAACAGGAGAAGAATTAAATCAAGACGAACAACAAGAGTCAACCTATACTTATCCAAGTAAAACTATCTCATGGAATAGTGGTCAACAAAGAGCTATATCATCTTGGTACTCTATTGTTCCTAATTTTGACGAATATAGCTGGTGAGAAGATATAATATTTACCACGAGTTGAGAATGAAATCCTACAGTAAACACTACAAACTCTGGAAGACAGTCTAGCTGAGTCCTCAGAAGCTGAGCAAATATCCAAATAGATGTTCCACCAGTATGAGAGAGCTACACAGCCTACCTCCACATCTGAGAATATACCCTAGAATTCACTACCAGTAGAGACTCAGCACCAGCTCCAGATGTATGAACTCTGGACTTCTGAACAAAAACAGTAAACTATAGTTGAACAGCTACTTCGAATTGGGTTAGCTTTCCATTCCTCTCTGAAGATACAATTTTTATTCTAACAGGAGAATGAAACCCCACAGCTCAGACAGTGGATGGACAAAGATCAGATTCATGATTTGTGAGATGGTGAACAAATATTAAGGCTGAGATACCAGAACCAGGAGAGACGAGAGTTATAGAGTTTGAAATACTTTGACAAATAGGTACATTTACTATTATCAGACAGTAATTTACTTTAATAAAAAATAAGCATGAAAAAAAAACCTACTCATTTAATCAAAATTTTTTTACTTGTCTTCATAGCTGCTTTTATGTTATTTGTGATACATTTAGTTTTCTTTTATGAAAATGATATTTTTAAGTGAAACTCAGCTTTAGACTCATCACTATATGAATAAACGATACTAATGATTCAATCTCAAAAACTTACTCAGATAGAAATAGAGATTGCAGAGTATGAAGAAAAACTTCAAAGAAACACAAATGTTTCAAGAGAAAAATTAAAGAAGATACAATCACAGGCAGAACTCTTGTTTTCCGTTTATAATAGGGAATCAGAGCTAGATATTACTGATAGGTTACATTTACTGAAAATACTAGAGGCAGAACTTTTTATCACACCAAAAAAAGAGCTTCAATTAGCCAATAGTAGGTTAATAGAAACTCTTTCTAAGTTAAATAATCATATTTGGTACGGCTACGGAGAATCGAACTCCGGTTGCGGGAATGAGAATCCCGAGTCCTAACCACTAGACGATAGCCGCGAAGATCCTGAACTAGGTTCAGGATTATGTACTATGCAGCAAGCTTTGCTCTGAGCTCAGCGAGAGTCATGTCATCAATATCAGTAGTTACACCAGTTGCTCTGGCAGTACCCATGATTGTTTTCATTGCTCCTGCAAGATCATATGCGTTGAGGTCTGGCATTTTTTCTTCTGCAAGTTCTTTAAGTTGATCCATATTTAGGTGTCCAACTTTATCTTTTTGAGGGACTCCTGAACCTTTTTTAAGATTGAGTTTTCCTTTTACAAGAGTAGAAGCTGGTGGTTGTTTTACGATGAATTCAAAACTTCTATCTTCGTAAACCGTAATAACAACAGGAAGTTTTACTCCCATTTTGTCTTTTGTTCTTTCATTGAACTGTGATGTAAAATCACCAATAGGTACTCCGTATTGACCAAGTGCAGGTCCTACTGGAGGAGCTGGGTTAGCTTGCCCACCATTGATCTGCAGTTTTATATATCCTTTAACTTCTTTTGCCATGATATGCTATGTTGTGTAAATAAATGTGAGAAAAATATATGTATTTTTTAAAATGACGGAATACTGGGTAATTGTATCTCCCCCAAACAAATATATTTTTGCCTACGTCCCAGAAAGAAACGAGGACTTTAGAAGCAGATGGATTGTATAAAAAATAGGGGAAAATGCAAATTTATTTTCTCAGCTGTAACACTCTCTGGGTATACAAAGAAAGAATGACTACAATTGAAACTCATGCAAGCAGCTGCGTCATAAAATTGTCTTGTCCAGATATAATCCCTATGCAGGCCCAGATGAGTACAAGAGAGGGGATGAATATATTTTTTTGTATTATGAAATATACATTGATTCATAACGCAAGAGCAATCGAGATATATGTGAGTATTTCTGGGAAAAAGTATACTCCATAGTCTACGAGAAACAGGTGAATATTTGCTATAAATGCGACTAAAATCCAACCAAAAAAGAGTTCAAGTGTATAGCGAAAGTATTTGTGCTCATTTTGAGAGCTGAAAATATTGATACTAAGCAGATATAGTACTCACGACATAACTATGAGGCTCGTGCCGATCCATAAATACTGAGATGGGATAAGCCATAGTGATGATAAAACTTGAGCAGCAGCGAGTAAGTATACATTTTCTCGTGATATCCAAGTTTTTCAAAGTGCCTCATAGATTCAGAGTGCGATAAAACTTACGTAGATGACACTCCAAATACCAAATGTAAAAGTATCAGGAGTAAAAAGTGTTGGAAGCATAGCCGATACTTCTGCTTGATTATACAATCATATAGGAATAGCTGAAATGAGTGCAGAAAGAACGAGTGTCAAAACTGCAGATATGAGGAGAATATATTTTTGGTTCATAGTTTTTAGCTTATCTATTAGGATCACTTGATACGATTTGCTCTTCATAGAATGAAGCTACAACTTGGATTCATACATGTTCTGCTCATGCAAAGAAGAGTCCTTGCCCGATAGCTGAGTTAAGGAGTATGTATTTTTCCTGTTCTGTGAGTTTAAATATATTTTGAAGTGCGTCTATTGAAGCAGAGGATTGCTTTAAGAGTACTTGGATTGATGAGTTTGTAATGATGGGTTTTCCATAGGTAGATGCTGCAAAATCTTCCACATCTTGGGTAATTGTTGTGATTCATAGGTTATATTTACGAGCACGTTTTACGAGACCAAATAAGAATTTCGCACTATCGTCGTGTTGCATAATATTCCAGGCTTCATCAACAACGAGAATACGTTTTTTATTACTGCTACGAACCATATTCCAAATATGATTGAGGATAACATACATCGTTGTTGGCCTGAGTACATCATCGAGATCACGAACTGAGAATACTTGAAGGCCGTCTTTGAGGTCTACATTTGTTCGTTTTGAGAAAATACCTGCGAAAATACCAGATGTATATTTCTCCATACGTATAACGAGTGATTTTCCACCATCCATTGTTTCAAGTACATCTTGGAGATCTTGCATGATAGGGATTTCTTTTCCTATAATACTATCATCCTCGATAGTGATTCATTTGAGTGAGTATGTAGTCATGAGAGCTTTCTCCATAATGGATTCTTCTTCTGGGTTGAGTTTTCCAAGAAGGAGATTCATGAGTCCTAATAAGTTGATTACAGCTGATCTGAGAAGGTCTCATGGTTTTTCCTCATGGTCTTTCATTCCCATAGGGAGATCGAAAGGATTGATTCTCTCATTTGAGTTGAGTGATACATCGAGATAACTTCCTCATACTGTTTCAACGAGAGGCCTATATTCATTTTCAGGATCTATTACGATGATATCTATTCCCATCATGAGCATACGAAGTACTTCGAGTTTTACCGCAAATGACTTACCAGAACCTGATTTTGCGAATACTACCATATTAGCATTTTCACTCTTAAATCTATCATAGAGTATGAGAGAATTATTATGGGTATTTACTCAGTAGAGTATCCCATCATCGTGAGAAAGTGTGCTAGAAGAAAAAGGAAAAGTAGTCGAAAGTCCTCCCGTAGATATATTTCTATACACCCCAAGTTCATCCTTTGCAAATGGCCCTGTAGTGACAAATCACTGCTCGGCTCTGAGATAAGATTGTTTTTGGAGAACATTTCTTCCTGCAAGTATGGTTTCTATATCTTTTCAAACTCTCGTAAGTTGGTCTTCACTTTCAGCATATACGGTAATATATAAACCCATATGGAAATATTTTTCCATTCAGCGAGTGAGCTTTGCTCTGAGCTCTTCTACATCTTGAATTTGCGCTTCGAGTCATGGATCATTTATGAGGCCTTTTTCAGCATTAATAGACCTTTCAGAGTGGAGTTGAGTCAGCCTTTTACGAAGGTATTTTTGTACAAAGGCAGATTCGATAGGATATACGTAAAGGCTCATATCAAACTTTACATCCCAATTAATGACAGGGGAAAGCCAATTTCCTTCTAAAAAATTAGGATAAGAATATACGAAAAATGTTTTTGCGTAGGTATTGTTGATTCTGATTTTATCCTGATGGACTTTCATAAAAGCTGGTGCAATAGCATCTTTTATATATGCAAGAGCTTCTTTGTAATCCTTCTCTGCTTTGAGGATAGATTTATTTTCAGCCGCATCTTTTTTTGTATCTTTCTTACTCGAAGACTTCTTTTTTATATCTTTTTTCTCTGTAGATTTTTCGTCTAGAAAGCCTGATACATCTCAAGTATATCGTTGTTTTACGAGCTCAATAAGCTTTTCTTGATTAGCCAAGATGAAGATTTTATGTGTATAAATATAAACACATATTACTGCGTGATAGCGCTTTGTAAAGCTGTGAGCGTGAGATATGCTTTACAAGACAAAAAATAGAGGATTCATAATAGAATCCTCTACTTCTGCCATTTCCATTCTGTAATAAAATCATCCCCCATTTCTTCACTACAGTCATCAGCGCGTATGTATTTATCTGACTCATATTGTATAGTAACAAGAGTGATATCATCCAGTTGAATATGCTTGTATCACATAAATTGCGACAGCACTATGGATATGTTTTTAAATATACTTCGAGCTGTTTTTATTTTTGCTGATCATATTTCTGGTGCTTCTTCAATTGTTCGAACCAGAAGTTCTTCTCAAAACATAGATTCATTACCATCTCTTTTACTTTGGTTAATAGCTTCAGTAATACCATCGCTGTATAGGATGATTACATCATTTGGTTCAAATGCTATTTCTCGCTCTTTCAGAAGTTTGTGAATATTTTTTGTCATTCACAAGGCAACTCATCAAGACTTTATTTTGAAACATTTCTTTTTTTCGTGTTTATATATCATAAGATATTCATGACCGGCTCAAGTCATATACATCTTTTGCGTCTTTTCATTCCACCTCACCATAAGCATACTCATGAGGAGATTTGCTTTAACTCGAGGTTTGATAATATCGTTTGTGAGAGCAAGTATATGATTTCACTTATCGGTAACTTTAGTGTATCAGCTCACAAGTGCATTTACCATCATCATTATAAAACCTGCTCCTACTCAATGCCCGGTTGCATCTCCTACGTATATATAGTGATTTTCTCAGGCAGAGATAACATCGTAACTGTCTCATCCTATTTCTCACGCTGGAGAAGATTTCGCTACTATTTGTAGTTTTGGAATATCTGGAACCTTCTTCCCAAGGAGTTTTCATTGTATTTCTCATGCAAGATCTACCTCAGACTTTATTTCTTTTCCGTGTAGAAATTCAGATTTGATATTTTTGAGCGTTCCAAGTGTTTTCGTAAAAAAGAGGAGTATGTAGTTAAGATGAGGATTTGTTGTTCTGTGAAGATGAATATCGCTATCTTTGAGTGATCCTACAAGAAACTTTTTGATTGTATATTCGAGCTTATTTATAGGAGCATCATAAAAGTAATATATGATAACTCTTAGTATTATAAAATTTATAACTACGATAATTCACCCTATAAAAAACCAGAGGAGAAATGAAGATTCTCAAATACTCATTTGTAGAAACACCATCATAAAAATACCCAAACAAGTTGAGAGAAATATCAAGAAACTACTGATGTATTTAGCGTATTTCATATTTTATATATTCTATTTCATAAATTTTATCATGTTTTTCCACTTATTGCAAAAAAAGGAGCCTTATTTTTTGTTTTCCACAGGACTTGTTCAAGTCTTTTTGATTCACCAGAAAATGGCCTTATAATTTGTATACTTAATTGACCTGGAATAAATACTTTTTCAAGCTATAAAGCCAAGAAAAGAGTATAAAAAATATGAACAACAATTTAGATTTAGATTTTATTAAAAAATAATAATGGCCTCGGAAAATATAATTACTTCTATAGATATCGGAACATCAAAAATACGAACACTTATTGGGAGCTTTGCTGGAGAAAAATCAAGAGATTTTCATGTGCTTGGAGTATGAGCTGCAAATTCCTACGCTATAAGAAAGGGGAATATACTTGATATGGAAGAATTTAAATCAAATTTAGACTCTTCTCTTGAAGAAGCTGAAAAAATGTCTGGAGAGCAAGTAACGGGAGTAAATATTTCTTTTAACTCTTCATCATTTGATGTTGTTACAAGTAAATGAATTATAGCTGTTTCTGGTGATGAAATATCATCAGAAGATATAGAAAGAGTTCTAGATATGGCACGAAATGGAGTAGATCTTCCAAATAGAGAGATATTAAAAGTAGTTCCTGAATACTTTATAGTCGATCTTGAAGAAGGAGTAAAAAATCCAATTTGAATGTCAGCAAGAAAGTTAGAAGTAGTAGCAAATATTTTTTCAATGAATAAGAACATTCTTGGAAATATGAAAAAAGCAGTTGCGGATGTGGGGATTGAAATACATGATATATATCCAAATCTTCTTACAAGCGCTGAATGAGTGCTTACGAAAAGACAAAAAGAACTAGGAGTTGTATGTATAGATATAGGAGCTTCTACTACATGAATCACTGTATACGAAGAGTGAGTTCTCAAGTTTTCAAGTGTCATACCAATCTGATGAGATAGTGTTACCAATGACATAGCTCTTGGAGCAAGAACTTCAATAGACATTGCTGAAAAGCTTAAAGTAAAATATGCAACAGTAGGTCTGAGTGAAGAAGATACAAAAGAAAATGTAATCACACTCAGTGAAATATCAGAAAATGAAGAAGGGACCATTACAAACCTATACCTTTCTCAGATTGTAACAGCAAGATATGAAGAAATACTCTACTTCATATCTGCAGAACTCAAAAAAGTCTGAAGAGATGGAATGCTTCCAGAGTGAGCTATACTAGTATGAGGAGCCGTAAAACAACAAGGACTCGTTGAAACTGCTAAAAAGATTCTGAGACTTCCAGTATTTATAGGACTTCCTGTTGAAAAGGAGGCTTTGAGCGAAACATCTATCTCAGATCCAGTATTCGCGTGAGTTGTCTGAAATCTTATACTAGGAAATAAATACTGACAGCGATGATCACCACTCAATATTAATATTTGAGGGATGTTTCAATCGATTATGAAGGTATTTAAAAAGATTCTTCCATAAAAATTAAAATAAAACACATATTCTGAGCTAGACTGAGTTTCTTTTCATAGAGTATAAAAGAAGTTCACTCGAGCTGAGAATATCCAAAAATACAAAAAACATTTATATTACTATTATTTTTTACAAAAAAACATGACTGCAAGAGATGACAAACTAAAAAGCTTACTATCAAGTAAGATGCCAAAACCACAAAGTGGACCAGAAGAAGTAAAACTATCTGGATCAATATCACCAGTAGCAAATATCAAAGTTATCTGAGTAGGATGAGGATGACAAAATGCTGTAAATAGAATGATCGAAGCTGGGCTCGAAGGAGTAGATTTTATCGTGATGAACACAGATGTTCAAGCTCTCTATGGATCGCTTGCTGAAAATAAGATTAATCTTGGTAAGATGATTACTGGAGGACTAGGAGCAGGATCAAACCCAGATGTTGGGAAAAAAGCAGCTGAAGAATCTAGAGAAGAAATCAAAGGGTATCTCGAAGGAGCTGATATGGTATTTATTACCTGTGGTCTTGGTGGTGGTACTGGTACAGGTGCCGCTCCAGTAGTTGCTGAGGTTGCAAAAGAACTAGGAGCACTTACTGTTGGGGTTGTAACAAGACCATTTAGCTTTGAAGGGCAAAATAGAACCTCAAAAGCTATGGACGGTTTTGATGAACTCAAAGAAAAAGTAGATACTCTCATCACGATACCAAATGATAGAATTCTTTCTATTATTGATAAAAAAACACCACTTCTTGATGCATTCTCTATTGTAGACGAAGTGCTCAATCAAGGGGTACAAGGTATTTCTGATCTTATTACTCAACCAGGACTTATTAATGTCGATTTTGCCGATGTACGATCAGTAATGAACTCTGCAGGATCAGCGCTTATGGGTATTGGATATGGATCTGGAGAAAACAGAGCCATTGAAGCAGCTCGAAGCGCAATAGACTCTCCACTTCTCGATCTTTCTATTGCTGGAGCGCAAGGACTTCTCTTCAATATTACAGGTTGAACGGATCTTTCTATGTTTGAAGTTGATGAAGCTGCAAAAGTCATCACAGACTCAGTAGATGGGGACGCGAATATTATCTTTGGTGCTACTATCAGAGAAGACTACGAAGGAGAAATCAAAATTACTGTTGTTGCCACAGGGTTTGATGAAAATACAAATAAGAAATTTATAGAAGCAAAATCAGAAGCTCATAGAGCTGGTCCATCAGGATGAGTATTTGGAAAAAGATCAGTATCTGATTCGAGAGTAATCCCTTCTCAGACAGCTCCAGCAGAATCTGGAAACATGCATAATGGGGAAGATCTTGATATTCCAACTTTTTTAAGGAAAAAGAAATAGTTAGAGCATAAAAATACATATTGACAATTATTGAAAATAAACTATACCAAAACTATAGTTTATTTTTTATTTATAGAAATATGACAGCAATTACAGGGAGTATGTTAGGTAATTTACGTGAACATTGAAAACTTACTATGCCAAATGATGACGTGACTGTAGATGCTGAATGAAATGCAAACGTTGAAGTAGACCATTATGTCATGCAAAACGGTCTGCTTGTTCCTAAAAGGACAACATTTAATTCAAAACTATGACAGATACTTGATTGATTTCAATATGCAAAACCTCAATTTGAAGTTGATGTGAATGAAAACACTGATCCTGAAACCCTACTTCGTCCTGAAACCATTCGAGAAGACAAAGTTCGTGAATGATTTCATGTTGTTTGAATAGTAGGAAACTCAGCTCGCATGGCTAATCACATAGATGCAGTAAGAGACGCTATCATAGTACTTGTAGATGAGTCAGGTTGAGAATGAGAATCAAAATGGAATACACGATATTTTCCTGAACAAAATATTCCAGCAGAAACTTGGAAAGAAGCTATGAGTAAATTAGTTCTAAAATAAATAATATATTTTCGTATTTTTAGATAGTGACATATTAATGAGTTAAGTCTAGACTTAAACACTAGCAAAAAGCACAAAAAACCTTATAAATACCCTATATATTTATAAGGTTTTTTCATGCAATACACTCATTCAAAACTTGCCTTCACGCTCGTAGAACTCATCGTAGTTATTACTATAGTAGGTATTCTCTCTACGATATGATTTGTAAGTTACTCTGGCTACCTTACTGGAGCGAGAGATTCTAATAGAATTAGCCAAATGAT
>JAHDGX010000083.1 GCA_020631575.1 Candidatus Altimarinota bacterium
ATAAAAAATATCAAATATTGCAAATTTTTGACTATTCATATATTTATGTTATTATGATAGTATGATTTATTATTAAAACTTTAATATGAGAGAATGTGATCCAATTCCTGAAAGAGTATCAGGAGAGATAGAAAATCCTAACAAGAAATTTTTTGAAGGTATCGGGATAAAAAGCAAAGAACAACCAACATTAATTTCAAATCTTACAGAACATTGATTAAAAACTCTTCGCAATGAATGTGAAGATAATTCACAATTAGTTGAACACAAGGATATTGATAATTTTTGGCAAAAATATCTAGATGGAGCTCCGAAAGAATCTGTCCTCTATGGTATACTGAGTCTTCATAGAGACACTAGTAGTGTATCAAACATGGATAACGATAATAGAATTTGAGAAGTTATTCCTAGAATGCCTGAAGGACTACAATTTAATTTTAAAACTAAAGAGATAAAAGAAATTAACTCTCCTAGCTGAAAAATAAAAAATGTACGATATGAATTAGATTCAGTGATCTATCCCCTATATGACTATTCAGAACTCAGTAGAAAAGCAAAAGATCCAGATTATCAAATGACTCCTAATAAAAACATAGGACTAAGAAAGATAACTTTTCAATTAGATTCAGGCGAAGAAATCCATTGACTTGTATCTATAAATAGAGAAGAAAATACACGAGTATTCACTTGAGTTGACTCGGTAGTAATTGATTGAAATGTATATCCTATTAAAAAAGATTATTATGACTGAACTGTTATTCACTGACACTGAGGAGAAGATAGACTAAATATGTCTCCTTCCGGTCAAACAATAAGTATCCCTTTCACTCAAGATAATCCACATATTACTACCAGAATATTAAATGCACTTGATACACTCTGAAATCAGCTAAGCTAGTTTTATTCATGGCTGATACAATTACATCACTCAAGCAAGAACGCGACGACTTACAGAAAAAACTGAGTCGTCTACAAGCTTGGGCAAAAAAGGATCTCGAAGCGAACATAAACTCTATTGCTCGTCAGAGAGCCGCGGATCTGGATAAACATACTCAGGATCATTTTCATGATGATATGACAGCTGATAAAATAGAGCAGATGATATCAGAATACTTTGGGAATATTCTCTTGCTCAATACTCCTACTTGAGTGCTTGAAGCACTCATAAGTGCAGAAGTAAACTACTATAATCTCCTGCAAAATCCAAGCATCGATGGGCTTGCTGTGGTAAGTGCGTATCACAAGGCACTTGATGCAATTATCGAAAGCTATATCACGAAGTGATTTAGAAAGTTCGCAAAAAAGAAAGGACAGACTGTTCTCAGAAAAAATGATCCCCTTGAAAAGACCCTGCATCTTGTTGTAAGTAAATGATACATTCTTGGTTTTTGAAGACTCTATGGACTTGTAAAAAGCATCAAGCAAGACTCAGAACTCTATGACTATGGGATATGTTTTTCAGAGTATCTTGATAAATATTATTATCTCAAAGATGTCCTCCTCGAAGATAGTTTTTTCGCTCAGCTGACTTCCCTCGCCCATTCAGAGGTCCTCTGATCAAAGCGCCACACTGGAAATATCTCATCCAAAGAAGCTACTCAAACACGTAAGCTCTTCATCTGAAACTACCAAGACAAAAACGCAATCATCTACAAACTCCTTGAAAGCCAAAGTGTAGAGTTTTAGATATTGACATTATGCTAAATAAAATTACTTTGGATTGATCCTAAAGAACAAAGCAATGATCGAAAAGTTAAAATCATCAACTTACACCACTACAGAAAACACTTGATCAAAAAATACTGAAAATGTTTGTGGTAAATCAAAAGATATAGTAGATAAGTTGTTGTGTATTATCTGAGAAAATATACAACTCAAAAAAAACATTAAAGCCTTCAACGATTTAAAATCATTTCTTCATAATCTATTTCAATCTGATTTATCATATCATAGTAAAGAAAAACAAAATGAGTAAATATCTACCAGCAGAGCTGGTAGCTTTAGTTGGAAGCCCCTAGAAGGGGCTAAAATAGTTTTACCAGTTCAAATCTAATTGTTTTCCATCAATGTCTTGGTCTTTCTTTTGCTGATTCTCAACATAATTCTTTATCATCTCTAAATCTAATCAAACAGTACTCACACAATATCATCTACTCCAGAAATTCTTCTGATATAATCACTTTCTCTTACTATGTTTATTATGAAGAATTATCGCGCTTTTTCATTTTAATTTTCAAAGAATCTCTGAAACACTATATTTAGGCGCTATTCTCAAAACTAAATGGACATGATCTATCGTTATAT
This sequence comes from Candidatus Altimarinota bacterium, assembly GCA_020631575.1. Classification (GTDB taxonomy): domain Bacteria; phylum Patescibacteriota; class Gracilibacteria; order BD1-5; family UBA6164; genus JAACSU01. Next base: position 2,305 of record JAHDGX010000083.1, read on the forward strand.
TTCATCTCACTATCTCAAAATCATATCGCTTAGAAAGTTCATGAAATGTATCTCGTATATTTGGCCTTATTCCTTGAAATAATACTTTTTTACGGTATTTTGGTACTACCACTATGTGGTAAGTGCAGTCCCAATTAACGTGGGACTGTTTTGCGTATTTGTGGGACATCTTTTCTAAAAGTTAATCCCCTTCTAGTGCTTCCTAGAAGATTATACACAACTGCTGGAACGGTGGAACCTCCATGACTCACACCAGCAGAGCTGGTGGTTTAGTGATTGGTTAATTAAATAATAATAATATTTATCATTAATAAATCTCTCAAATTGTGCAATTCCTGTTAGAGTCTAAGTTAAAAAAATTGACTTATTGTATTATGTATATATAATAAATAATGTCATTTTTGATATAAAAAAGGAAAGAAATGTATCTTCG
>JAHDGX010000021.1:0-1788 GCA_020631575.1 Candidatus Altimarinota bacterium
TTTAAAAAAGAAGCTGATAAAAAATTAGAACTTACAAAAAAAGAGACTGAAAAAGTAGTCTCTAACATGCAATATGATTTCAAAGAAATTAAGGACAAGATAAGTAAATTAAAATAATTTTTTCTCTAAACATGATTTCAAAAACAAAATACACAGGAGCCTTCACCCTTGTAGAGCTTATAGTAGTTATAACAATATTAGCTATTTTATGAACTTTATGATTTATAAGTTTTCAATGATATACTATTAGTGCTAGAGATAGTTCACGTATTACTGAAGTCCGATCTATAGCAAAAATGCTTGATCTTTATAAATTAAAAACAGAGATTTATCCACTACCTGATAATTCAATAAATATAAATGCAAGTTGATCTCTCGTTGGATATCAATGATTTGCTGGAAAAAGTGTTTTTGGAAAGATATGATACTCAAATGAATGAGTTGATCCTCTCACTAAATGACTTTATACTTATTATACACTTCCTAATGGAAGAGCTATGCAGCTATTTGCTTTAATGGAGAAAAAGTCTCTTGTTAATGTGTTTGAAACTACATGAGTAAATGCTGCACTAGAAGAAAGATTTCCAATGGTTTATTGAAGTAGGCTTTGAATAGTCACAAGTACATGAAATGTTGTTGCCCAAAATATAAGTGGAGTAACTGATATAGATCTGACTAATGGGGCAGAAACATATACTGTTCATGTAAATAATGATAGACAATATCAATGATCTTGAAATGACCTTCGCTACTGAGTACCTTTATCAAGTTGCCAAAGACTTTTAGATGCAAATTTGGCTTGAGCAAACTGATACTATACTATCTACCCTATTGCAGATGAACCTAAAGAAGTATACTGTAGATTTGAAGACAACGAGTGATATACTCTTGTAGCAAGAGCCGTAGATAATGTAAGTTTCAATAATACACCTTTTGGTTGGTTTGTAAGCACGGGTGACATTCGAAATGATAATATACCCTATTCTCTTGGTGAAGATATAACAAATATTCCTTTTGAAGACGTCTACATAGAAGTAGTATGAGAATGAAAAGAACGATCAAATACACCATGATTAAACTGAGTCACTGTTTTAAATGTCACTGATATAGATTTATTTGATCCAGCAAATATTAGGAACTCTATTCCAGTAAACGACTGTGCTTGAGGTGGGTGTCCACTATTTAATAGGTGGGGGAATTTTGGAAGCCAAGAGAGTTATTATCTCAGTCCTACTAATACTAATCTTAATTCTATTACAGACCTAAGTGACCTTCCAAGCTATTCATGAAATCAAAGAGATGGCCTTAATAGAAGAAGATTTTGAGCAAGCTTTCCTCATGCTGGAATGATCTTTGTAAAATAGTTTATTGATTTATATATTATAGTACTTAAAATATCTATTAATTTCTTAATAGATATTTTTTTATGCTCTACATAGTCCCTACTCCTATTTGAAATCTCGAAGATATGACTTACCGAGCTGTAAGAATATTAAATGAGGTCGAATATATAGCATGTGAAGATACAAGAACGAGTTGAGTGCTATTAAAACACTATAATATAACTACCCCTACTCTTTCCTACCATTCTCATTCAGGCCAAGCAAAATTGGATAAAATTATTGATATGTTAATGGGTTGAAAGGACGTAGCTCTCATATCTGATGCTGGTACTCCTGGTATTTCTGACCCAGGATATGCATTAGTACAAGCTGTCCTTAAAAACAACATTAAAATAACAGCTCTTCCATGACCATCAGCAGTCATTACTGCTCTGTCTGCATCAGG
>JAHDGX010000021.1:1888-17144 GCA_020631575.1 Candidatus Altimarinota bacterium
AAATGAGAGTTTGTAGTATTATTTTAAATTTATGGATATAGGAAATGCTCTTCACCGAGCCTGAAGAGATGATATTACCACTAGGTCTATTATTGCAAATACCGTAAAAGAAATATATGGAAAAGATATTTCTATAATTAGTGTACGTATACATGGACAAAAAATACTCATCAAAACAGGAAAAAGCCTTGTTAATTTTGAACTCCAACTTATGGCAGAAGACATAAAAATAGCTTCTCTCGAGAAGCTATGAAGACTTTGAATACAACTCTCTCCTAGTATAGAGATACGTTTTTTATAGTTTATTTACGAAGATGTATAAGATTTACTTTGTACTCTTCTCCATCAATCAGAATCGTTGCCTGCTTTCAAGCCGAGTGTAAATTAAGCTCTACACTAATATGTGATGGAACAATAATTCAGACACTACAAATAAGCAAAGAGATAATAAGCACAATAAAAGTACTACTCTGAAGGGTTTCATCAAAGAAACGATAATAGTTATGTACTACTCTTTCGACCACTAATGCAATATATTTAGATTTTACTAATAGTAGTATGACACATATTATAATATGCGTCAAAAAAAGAGTATATTTATACTCTTTTTTTGATAATAACTAATAAATTATAATTTTATGCTTTTTTGCGAAAAAGTTTCTTTATAGATTGGAAATAATTCCTCTTTTTTCTTGCTAAAACTTGATCTTCAGGACGCAGCTTCTTTCTCAAGTAAATATTATAGTAAAGTGCTGGTATAATAAATAGTGTCATAAAAGACCCTGCAAATAAACCAAATATAAGCGTGTATCATAATCCTGCCCAAAATGCATCTTGAGTGGCTAACGGTAATACTCCAAAAAGTGTTGTAAGAGTTGTAACTATAATTGGTTGGAGTCTTGACTTCCCTGCTGCCACAAGAGACTCCACATAATCATTAAGCTCTAACGCTTTATCCCCTGCATTTCGTACCAGCCTATCTAGGTTCCGATTAATTCTATCTACGAGTATTATAGCATCGTTTACAACTACTCATGTAAGAGCAATGAATCATATCCCAAAAGTCATAGAATATGGATTTCCTGTTATAAAAAGTCCTATATTTACTCACAAAAGTGCGAGCACTACTGAGTAAAGTATAATTATTGGTTGAGAGTATGAATTAAATTGGAATACTAGGATGGTGAAAATAAGAAATAATGCGATAAAAAATGATTGAAGAGTGGCTTGAATTAATTCAGCATTTTCCTCACTCTCTCATCCAGCTGTATATGATATTCACTCTGGATAGTTATAAGACTCTGCGAATTCTATTAATTTTGGTTGTACTTGTGTTGGAAGTACTCCAGTTTCTAAATCTGAGTTTACTCAAATACTAATTTTTCCATTTTCTCTTCCTATAGAAGAAAGGCCAGGCTCGAAACTGTAGCTCGCATAATCTCAAACTCTCACATCTCAAATTCTTGTTGATACAATGAGATCTTGAACATCACTCGGGGTAAGAGTATTCTCAAAACTATCTACACTGATAACTATATCATTATCTTCAAAACTCGAAGCAATTGATCCAGCATTAATTCAAGCAATCTTTCATCTAATCTCTCTGAGTAAATCATCAGGAGTAAGTCATGAAAAAGAGAGCTTTTGAGTATCAAAAGTAAATACAAATTGTCCTGGATTTTCTCATGACGTCGTTGAAACATTTTTTGTTCCCTCTTCTAGTTGTAAAAATTCTTTAAATTCTTCTGCAACATCTTTCAGTGTATCTATCTCTCTTGCGCTACTTGCATTTAATTTTATTCATACTGGTGATCAAGCTGGTGGACCGTTTGCAGCAGAAGCAATTTCTACTAAAAGTCACTGTGAACTCAGGGGATCCAAAGATTCTAATATAATATCCTCTATCTCAAAGACATCTCTTTGTCAGATACTTTCACGCAGTTTACTATCAGTAAGCTCTACATACACACTCATCACATTTGAGCTCACAGTTACGTAATAAACCTTCATCTCTTCTAAAGCCGAGAGTGTATTTTCTACTATAGGTATATATGGGCTGAGTGCTTGTTCACTTGACCCTACAGGTCACTCTATGTTTATATTAATAACTCCTTCATCAGATGCAGGGAAAAGCGTAAATCATATTCGAGGTGATAAAAACACAAATGATAAAATCAAAAGAAGAAATGGAACCGTAATAGCTAATATTCTCGATTTTCTTGAATTAAGAAAAGTATATAAAATACTATAGTAATGAGAACCAAGATAATTAAGAAATCTCTCTCTAAGATTTTCCCTGTTCTCTTCAATCTTTACTTTTCATATTCTATCATTTTCTAAAAACTGCTTCTCTGATTTTGAGAGAGTTGCTTCGTATTTCATATCTTTATGGTAGGAATCTTTTTTTGAAGCAAGTTTGTAAAAAAGTGCTGTAGCGATAGTAAGAGATAATACTAAAGCTCAAAGAAGTGTTATAAAAACCGTAGTTGGAATATATGCCAGAAATCTTCAAAGAATTCATGGAAGAAAAATCATAGGAAGAAATGCCACAAGGGTCGTCATCGTACCACTTATCAGTGGGGATTTAAGATCCCTCACTGCAAGTATGACTGCATGTTTTCTTGTATATCACAATTTTTGTCTCTCACTTGCTCATTCTATTATCACAATGATAGTATCTATGGCTATCCCTAAAGTTAAGACAAGTGAAAAGTTTGTGAGAAAATTTAGTGAAAAACCTATGAGATTTAACACAATAAAAGTTATAAAAAATGCAAGGGGCAAGAGTATACTTGCTATAAGTGATTCTCTAAGTCAAACAAATACAAATATTGTGAGAAATACTAATACAAGAGTTTGTAAAGCCGTGTTTCATAGGTTTTTATAATCCTCAATAATAATTTCTCACAAATCTTGAGAATACTCAACACTCATATCTTCAAAACCAGGCTCTTCATCTAAAAACTTTTCTAAAGCTTCTTTTGCTGATTTTGAAACCGTGAATACGTTATCACCTGTCTTCTTGTTAAAGGAAAGTGTAATATAACTTTTTCCTGTTTCTCAGTAAAAACCAAGTGTTTTTATCACATCTTCATCGTATTGCTTTGTTATCTCAGCAATATCAACAAGCCTAACTCTAGAAGCTCATTGTCATGATACAACCGTATTTTCTAGATCTTGAATATTTGTGAATTCTCATTGGAAACGAAAATCATAATCAAAACCTCAAAGTGTATAATTTCAGATTGGGGCATTTTGATTAAATGCTCGTATAGTACTTGCTATATCACCTAAGCTCAATCATAGAAGTTCAAGCTTTTGTTTTGAAACTAGAACCTTAATTTCATAGTCACTTTCATTATTTCATCACCCAAAAGCATCTCATCCAGCTCATCAGATTTCTATTTCTGATATTCATGATTGTCACTCAAGTGCATTTTGTATTTCACGAGCTTTTGAATTTAAAGTAAAATTATCTAAGTCCTTTGAACTATAAACTAAAGCTTCAAATAAAAGCTCATTACTTGTAGAAATTTCTCTCACTGAGGTATCATCAGCTTCACTTGGAAAGGAAATTGTATCAATTTTATCCTTAATATCAGTCATAGTATCACGAGTTGAAACACCATTTTCAAGTTCAACAGTAACAGAACTTATTCATACCGAAGATGTCGAAGTAATTTTACTTATTCATTCAATATCCTCTATCTCGCTTTCTATTTTTTCAGTAATGAGACTATCTATATCCTGGGGATTTACTCATGAATATGGAGTTGTTATAGATATAATCCCAAATTTAATATCAGGACTTGATTCTTTTGGGATTTGAATCATAGCCATGAGTCATGCAATCACTATTAAAAATAGAAATAAAAATGATACCTTAAAATTTTCAATCCAAAATGTGAAGAAGCCTTTTTCTAATTTTTTCATATTATTTCTCAGTTAGTATAAACTTATTTTCATCATAGTTTGAAGTGTCACTTATAATAATATTGAGTTCTTCACACTGTTGTGCGCAAGACACTAACTCTACATACTCTCCAAAAATTTCTCACATCCTAATTCTTACTGGCTGTATAGTTGATCACGAATACACGTTAACAAGTCATATATTATCCCCTTGTGTTTCTATTATGTTAATAGGAAGTAATACTTTTCCTGTAGAAACTGGAATCTCAACATCAACTATATTTCATATAATATTTGTTCACGAGTCAAATACTACTGTTGACTTGTAGTTGAGGCTTTGATCTGCAATATCTGATATAGAATATATAGTTCATGTAACCTCTTTTGTATTTACCCTTACTTTTACTTTCTGTCCTAATTGTACTAGGTCTTTTTCAGAATCAGAAAATGCGAGCTGAACTTCAGGGGTAGAATCACTTACAATATTAAATAGTTGATTTCATGAAAACACCTCCTGCCCTACATCAACAAATACATCTGAAATTGTACCATTAATGGGGGATCTAATTACAAGTTTAGAATATTCCTTTGCAGATGAAGCATATCCAACATTTGCCTCCTTAATAGCATTTTCTAAACTTCGTAGAGTAACACTCTTATTTTGGATTGCATTTTCTAGTGAATTCTGAGCTGAACGTACTTGTGATTCTAGACTTTTTATAGTATCTTCTGTACTTATTTTTGTTCTTTCTAGTCAAGCTTCAGCACTCAGCTCTGAACTGCCTAGAGTTTTACTTTGAATCTCTCTATCTTTTTTCTGAAGTTCAATACTCTTTAATATTGAAGATTGATTATCTTTATAAGTCTTTAGAAAAGTCTTGACTGAGGATCAAAAGGATATAAATCAACCGTAACTTGCTTGAGATTGCGATTGGAATCAATTTATTTGTGATAAGTATCAATCAATCTCTTGCTCTGATAACTCTCATACGCTCGGAGTAGAGTTAAAGAGAGTTTGTTCAAGTGACATAAGTAAATCATCAATAGTCTCATATCTATCACTAATATATTCAATAGCGTCAAGAATCTCAGAGTCACCTAGATCTCCCCTTCTAAGGAGAGTATCAATTTCTAAAAATTCATTAGAATCACGAGTTGCAATTAGTGCTCTGAGAAAATTCTTTGAATTTGTTTTTTGCTGAGTGTCGAGGGCTCATAAAAATTGATCGAATCTTCTATTCTGATTTCTGTTCACATCAGTAACTCAAAGTATATTATCACTAAAATCTATGACATCATCCAAAAAAGTACTAAGAGCATTAAACTCTCTCCTAAGACTAGGACTATATGAAGCTATTTGTTGTTCATCAGCCGAAAGCTTTATCTGATAGTCTAATTCGGCTTTCTCTATATTATTATCAAGTTGTTGAAGCCGTAGAGCAGACTGAGAATCTAGACCATTGGTACTACTATTATCAACAGTATCTTGCGCTAGAAGAAGGTTTTGTTTTGCGTCACTTTGTGCTGTTGCAAGGCTTCTTTGTAAATTCTCTAATTGTTGCTGAGCATCAAAAATTTGTTTATCAAGACTAATTTTATTTGATTCATAGTTAATTTTTGCTCTTTCAATAGAGATATTTGATCTTTGTAAGTTGATTCATAAGTTTCAAATATTGTCTTCTAAATTAGCGATTACTTGACCCGCAGTAACAGTATCTCATACCTTCACTCTTACATTAGTAACCCTTCAGTTCGTATTAGCGCTCAAAGAAATATCTTGACTTGAACTTACCTGTCACACTTTCTTAATGAGGCTGTTGTTTGCAAATTCAGTTCAAAGTTTTGTTTGTATAAAAAACTCCTTCTTTTCTTGGGTTGGTTCTCATAGCTCCTCACCTCCTGAACATGAGACAAGTATAGAACAAAGCATCAGGATACTTATTATTTTTTTCATATTTTTACTTAATGAGGGTAAGATTTTTTTCGGATTCAATATATTCTAAAAGTTCACTAATAGAATGGTTCGGAACAATTCATAACATTTTATCATCTCGCAACACAAGGGTAACGCTATCTCATGGAGCAATTCATAGGGTATCCCGAATTTCCTTTGGAATAACAATTTGTCATTTAGCTCATAAATTTCATACTCACGCTAGCCTAATAGTATGAGCATTATTACAATTATTTCACATATATATTTACCAAAAAATAAGTATCCAAAGTATAACTAGTTATACTTTGGATACAAATTGATATTTTATAAATATGTCTTTTTCATACAAGTAGCTTACACTTACTCAACTACTTCACCAGTACCTGAAATATTAAGTTCTCATGATTGTGTATTGATAAGCTCTTGAAGCTCTTCAGCAGTAATTTCATAATTATTCTGTCAGCGAGATTCGACTATAACTAAAATCCCTGTTCCTATTATTCCTATCACAATGGAAATAAGAGCCACTGCTGCCATTACTTTTGAGAATGTGTTTTTCTTCTTTTTCATATTTATTTTATATAATTAGCTAAATCTAAAATTGTAATATTTTCTGCTTGCACCTTTGATGTTCCAACATATATCGCATCAACAGTACTGTCTTTCAATAAAATAGTATACTTTTTTCATAATGAATCAAATTTCAAAGATGTTTTCTTGCTAAAATGATTATAACTTACATTTATATTAGCTGATGTAATTCAGATGAGAGCAGAATATACTTTATCTATGTATTCTATATTATAAGAAAATGTTGTCAAAATTTCAGTTATATCTCCAATATGGAGTCTTCACCCAAATAGTATTTTTTTACCTTGTAAGTAATACCTACTATCTTTTCTTTCTGATAAAATAAAAAATCATGAGTATAAATCTGTAAAGTAATGATCCTCCGAATTAAATATGTACTGAGAGTCAAATTTTCAGTGTATGATTTGTTCTTTCTCTTTTAGAGTAATGGGGACTTTAAAATCTACACCTTTTAAAAATATGTCGTAACTCGTATCCTTTTTTACTAAGGAAATATCTTCATATTCAATAGTAATGATGTCTTTTATTGAATTAAATTCTCATTTATCTCACAAGAGTATATCTCTCTTAAATACAATTTCTGCTTTATCTTCTTGCTGCTTTACATCGCGTATAAATATTTCTTTTTCATCTGCTCAAGAATTAAAAAATGTAATCAGAAAGAATCTTGAGAATTCAAATTGATCTTTATTTTCACTTGGAGCAGATTTTTGTTTTTCATCCCAATCACTCTCTATAAAATCAAGTTTATACTGTGTGGTCTGACTTATACCATCAATAGATATATTTCACATTTTATTTCCACTTTCTGGATATAGATTAAAACTAAATTCTCTTCCAGATATGATATATTTTTCTACCCTATAATAGTCATCCAAAGTTTCTATACTAGTGCTTGTTAATGACGATCATATGAACTGAGATAGATATTCACGTGCTTTCTTCTCAGATAAGCTAGAATCTTCGTTTCATCAAAAAGTATCAAGAGTAAGACTATTTTTCTTAGAAATATCATACAGATCTTCGTACCTTTCATAACTTTCTAGAGCAAGAAAGTACTCATCAAGTAAACGCTTAGAAGCTTCTATTTTAACTTGTAATGATGTATCTCTTTTAGAATTTGCATCTAAAACATTTTTATTTTCTTCATATATTCAAAATACACCCTCTATGCTCTTACGGAGTTCAACAAGAATCCCTCATCAAAGAGAGTTTTCATTATTAGGAATAAGTAACCTACTCTCATTTCTATCTTCTAAGAAATACCCTCTCTTTGTATATCTTTCTACTCCACTCAAAATATTTCAAAGACTGTATATTTGAGTAATTTTCTGATTTCTACTTTCATACTGAGCGTTGTCTGAAATCTCAATATAGTTTGAAATAATATTTGAGACTCAAGCTGTAGAAACATCATTTATTTCTCCATTTAGAACTGTTCACAACTGTTCTTCTAAAAAGTATAAAAAATAATCATATCTACGGAGCTTATTATCAGAATCTTGAGAAAAATCCTGAAAAGATTGGAAGAATTTTCTTAATGTTCATGGTAGGAATTCTCAGTTGTGATTATAATTTGTAAAAAGTGAATAAGTATAAAATGGATAGTATAAATCTATGTCTTGAATATTTTGATTTGAAAGGAGTGTAAATCAAATCTTGGGAATAACATATTCATATCACGCATGGCCATATAAATTTCTCTGTATACTTTTCTGAAGGTTAAAAAGTGAATCATAAGCATTTACATCAATCTTAGCAATGTTTCCCATATCTCTCTGAATTTGCTTAATTTTTCAAGTATCTAAATCTCGAGAATTAAGCAGCTCTATATATCACTCTAAAATCTTATTTTTATAAAAAATCTTTTTCTTTTCTACGTTCACGAATAAATTTGCATACCTTGCAATGAGATCAGATCCTGGAATTTTGATAACTTCTTGTTTTTCAAAATGGGATAACCCCCTTACATAATATTCTTCTTGCATTTTGAGTAATGATAATACACTGAAAAACACCCCTTCTTTTGGGAGATATTTAGAAAGTAAAATATCTTCAGCATCAATCTTGTTCACATTTCATATATATCACAGCTTAAAAACTGTAGATATTCTTAACCTATCTGCATTTTTTAAATATTTTGCTCTATTTGTTTGGAATTCTAGATACATATTAGGACTCAAATATACGCTCGTATAATCTTGATCCCCCGTTTCCGACTGTAAGACAAGCTCAATAGATGTGTTAATGGGAATTATAAATACTCTTCAACTACTCGTAAGACTATCAATATAAACTTCCCCTATCCCCTCCTGTCTGAGTAAAAATCATGTTCAACTTATCGTATACTCTTTCCCCGGCTCTCTCAAGGATGTAAGGTATCTTCAAGGATTTGAGAGTCATATGGTTGCTCAAGTTGACTGAACACCAGAAAAAGAATCTGCATCAGAATAAATCTTATCATAAGTTCAAATATCTAACATATATGATCATGAAAGACTTCAAGTCATAGAAAAATCCTTCAATTTTATAGGTTGTGCATAGTTTGGGCTCGTAAAAAAAGTTGATAATACTATACTCAAAAATACTATCACTAACAAAACTCAGAATACAACTCGAAAGATTAGGTTCATAACTTTTTATTATTCGCTTTAATTCTACAAAAATACTCACATATTGAAAATATAGTGCAGCTTTTTTGCTTGCCAATACATAGCTTCTCTTTAAAAATCAGAGTTAAACTGCTCTATGAACCTAGAAATAATATTATCATCCTTTAAAATAAGTCATACTTCCCTGTTTTCATCAAAGCTAAACGTAGAAAAGTTAATACTTCCTACATATAAAAATCTTCCATCAACAAGTATTGATTTAGCGTGGAGTTTTGGTGAGCTCATATAATGAATATCTAAGCCTCTTTCTTGCATTTGTTGTATCATTTCAGGATTTTCATTATAAAAATCTTTACTTACAATTCATCTTACTGTAATTCCCCTCATTCAAAGGTCCAACATTTTTTCCATAAACTGTTCGTCAGCTAAGTATGGGAAGTAAAAATCTACTGTCTCTTTCGCATCTTCTAAAAGAACCTGCATTTTAGATCGAGAGTAATACGGTGACACAACAAGATTCTCATGATATATTTCTTCTTTCTTGTGATAAAAATCATTCTCAAATAATTCATATAAACTATTTATAAGCTCTTTATTATTGAGTTCTACAATAAAATCCCTATTTTTAGTGAAAAGTGAATATGAGAAGTTTCCTGTAGAAACAAATCACGCGTTATCAATCAAAAGAAGCTTACTATGATTCAGTGAGTAATTCAAAGGATCCGACCATCTTACATCAACTCACGCATCTTTAAAACTTGCATAATGCTTATCATTCAAATACGGAGCTTTATATGGATTATTTTCCATGAGTATCTTCACATCAACTCCTCTATTATGAGCTCTAATCAAAGCATCTCTCATATCTCGCTCGGTAAATATGTATATTTCAACATAGATTTTTTTCTGAGCAGCATCAATAAAAGCTACTATATCATTTAAAAATCACCTATCCGGAGTAATATAGAGATTTGAAGCAATGGGCTGAGAAGAAAGTTTTTCAATATCAAAATCTGATATCTGCTGCGTAATATTTTTCTGAGAAATCTCACTTATTTTTTGCTCTGATTGAAACTCCCAATATTCGTCACCAAAAAAATATCCAAACACAAGGATGAAAATCACAAGAAACAAACTTTGTATTAATTTTGTTTTCATATTTTTAAAATCAGCTCTGCAGATCAAGCATCTGTTTATAGAATCACTTTTTCTTTATAAGTTCACTATGAGTTCAACGCTCTCTAATAGTTCATGCTTCAATAACTATAATATCGTCTGCATGCTTCACAGTTTGCAATCTATGGGCAATAACAATTACAGTACGGTTTTTAAAAAGATTATGCATAGCTTCTGTAATCTTTTTTTCTGAAAGAGAGTCGAGAGCAGATGTAGGTTCATCTAAAATAATAATTTTAGGATTTTTCAAAAATATCTTCGCAATCGCAAGACGCTGCTTTTGTCATCCAGAAAGTTTCACTCATCTCTCTCCAATCTCAGTTTCAAGTCAGTTTGGAAGATCATAAATAAACTCACAGTGTGCAAGAGTAATAGTTTCTTTTATATCAGTATCATTCACTCAACCAGGAACAGCATAGAGTAGATTTTCTATAATTGTCCCATCAAACACACTTGGTTCTTGAGTCAGATATCAGACATCTTTATAGTAACTTTTAAGAGAAACGTCTTTCAAATTTTGATCATCTACCATAATCTTTCAACTATCTTGCCTTACATATCCTGATATGAGTTTCACAAGAGTTGATTTCCCTCCTCAACTCGGACCAACAAGAGCAGTCACTTTATTCCCTAGAATTTCTAAATCAAAGTTTTGAAATATTGGTTTTGATGCTTCATATCAGTATGAAATATCTTTAATTGATATTTTTCCATTTTTATGTATAAAGTCTCATCATTCCTCATATCATTGTATCTGAGGAGCTGTATCGAAAAAATTCCATAAGTATTCAATCATTGAATATTCTTTGGAGAAATTCTTAAAAAAATCTATAAAGTTCATAACGGTAGATTCAAGCATCAGCATCACAGCAAAAATTCAAACAAACTCAGCGATACCAATATTTCAATCAAATACCGAAAAAGAAATAATATATAAAAATATGAGCTTTAGAATAACAATAAAGAAGTATGGGCCATGAAAAAAACTATGAAAATATGGAGACATTTGAATATTATATCCCTTTGCTCTATCCATGTAAGCTGATAAACTTCCCTGCTCTTGTTTAATTTTATCTCACTGCATAACTTCAAGCTTACTCATTATGAGTTTTACAAGATATTTTGAATGCATATGTTCTTGTTCGTTTCTTTTTGTTCGAATACGAATCATTCGTGTATTCATCTGATGAGAAAAATAGAGTGATAATAAGAAGATAGTTATAAATATAAAACTCGCACTATAGTGTATTCGTGACAAGTAAAAAAACACGATTATAAAGCTCGCAATTAATCATGATCCATTCCAGATAAATCTTGTTAATCCTGAAGCCCATGCATCTATTCATTTATTCAGAATGGAAATACTCTTTCATGTTCCTATCTTTTCTATATAACTATTATCAAATTTAATGAATCTCTCTATATAAAAATTAGAGAGGTTTTTTCTAAATTCTGGATCGGCTGCAAACCATCACCAATAATATGTAATACCATGGAATATTTCATATAGCATCACATAGCTTAAATAATAGAATAGAAAAGTTTCAAATCATTGTCTACTCCCAAGCTCAAGTTGCGTGATGATTCTCTCTATAAATATAATATGAATAAAAGGGTTAACCCAGCTGCTAATTCATTTCATCATCTGTTGAAATGAATATATTTTCACCTGTTTCACAGGGCTAAAAAATCTCCGTATCACTTCAAAGTATGTGCGATGTATGATTTTCTCTGACATAAAAAATAACTATGAATAATTACTTATATCATAGCTATTTTTAGTGTTTTAGAAAGAGTGTTTTTTATCCAAATATTTTTTCGAAGACTCCTCTTTTTGAATTCACGTTTATCTTTTTTTCTTTTGCGAGATTCTCAAGAAGCTCTCTTTCTGCTTTTGAAAGTTTTTTGGGTACTGGGATGTGTACATGGATGAGGAGATCTCATTTAGAATCTCTATCTATGTATTTTACTCCATCACCAGAAATCTTGATAACACTTTCTGCCTGCGTTCCAGCATCAACGGATATATTTCTCTTTCAGATTACAGGTATATTTATTTCTTTCTTTGTTCCAAGCGCAGCTTCGACATAATCTATATCAAGATCGTAATGAAGATCTACACCGTCTCGCGTGAGATCCTTATGGCTTGTCTCAACTTGAAATCTGATGTAGAGGTCTCCAGCTGCCTTCGTTCCAATTCCTTCATTTCATTCTCCATTCATCTTGATAACCATTCACTCATCTATTCCTGCTGGAACATCAATATCAAGTTTCTTTTTAATCAACATTCTCTTTTCTCACTGACACTCACTACATAGATGTTCAAATGTTTCTCATTCTCACCTACAATCTGGACATGTTCTCGTTTGTTGAATCACTCAAAATGGGCTTTGAGATGTTTGTACTACTTGTCCTCGACCATCACAGGTAGAACATGTTTTCTTTCCTGATCCACCATCACCATCACAGTGACTACAGTGTTCTCGTTTGTGAAATTCAATCGTTTCTTTTCATCCGTAGATACTTGTCTTTAAATCTATGTGTAACTCGTATTCTATA
Source organism: Candidatus Altimarinota bacterium (assembly GCA_020631575.1). GTDB lineage: Bacteria > Patescibacteriota > Gracilibacteria > BD1-5 > UBA6164 > JAACSU01. The sequence goes on from JAHDGX010000021.1 coordinate 14,675, forward strand.
TCTTCCCCTCGCTGTTCTCTTTTTCGACCTGATCATCTCGATCCTGAAAACCCTCCACCAAAAAATGATGAAAATATGTCCCCTAAATCCTCTGCCTGAAATCATCCTCCACCAAAAGGATTTCATCCTGCAGCTCATCCAGATTGACCAAACATATCATATTGTTGTCTCTTTCATGAATCAGAAAGAGTCCCGTATGCTTCCCCTATTTCTTTAAACTTTGCCTCTGCATCTGCATCACCCTGATTTCTATCTGGATGATACTTCATCGCAAGCTTTCTATATGCTTTTTTTATTTCGTCTTCACTTGCTCCTTTTTCAAGTCAGAGTACCTGATAATAATCTCTTTGTGACATAAATTTCTATTTTTATAAAATCGTCGTAAAATGCGAACGCAAGTATATAAAAACTCTCTTAAAAATCAAAATAATGTTTAGCATCGTAAATCTCTCCCAAGATTCATCACCTACTTCAAATTACCTCTCAAGTACACTTCTTGAGAGTATCGATGCCACACTTCAAAAAGGAGAAAAATCTCTATTGTATCTGAATAAACGAGGATCATATTCAAGCCTTATTTGCGAAAGTTGCCAATATATATATGAGTGTCCAAACTGTGATGTAAGCCTCTATGTCCATACAAATCCCGACTGTCTTAGATGTCATATATGTAATAATGCCTTTTCTCCTCAAAATAACTGTAAAAGTTGTAATTCTACGCGGCTCAAACCTGTTTGAGTGGGAACGCAGCAAATAGAAACGCTTCTTAAAAATCTCTACCCTCATGCTCTCGTGTATAGGTTTGATTCTGATAATATGAAAAATATTAGCTCTAAAAAAGCAGCCCTACAAGAGCTCGACACTGCAGATATTATCATCGGAACAAAGATGATTACGACCGGTTTTAATTTTGATAAAATAGGCCTTATATCTCTCCTGCTTGTCGAGTGAGAGCTTTGATATCCTAGTTATGACGCGCTTGAAAAAGCCTATAATAACCTCCGGCAGGTGATAGGAAGATGAAATCGGAAATCACAAAAAACCAAACTTATCTTGCAAACCTTCGTTCCAGATAACCCTCTAGTCAAGTTTATTAGTGAAAGTAACTATAAAGACTTTTTTGCTCAAAATCTCACAGAAAGAAAAGAGTTTCTCTATCCACCTTATGCTCAAATGGTCACTCTGGGATATAGACATAAAGATTCTAAAAAATCACTGAGTTACATAGAAAAACTAGAAAAAACTCTCAAAGAACATGATAGCGAAAACTTGTACCAATTTTTACGTTGAAGCTCAAGTTTCAAAAAAAATAATTCCCACCACTCGACACTCATCATAAAAGGACAAAATATACGAAAACTTCTGAATCATATTAAAAATAAAATCCTCTCAGAAAGCTCTTTAAGTGTTGTATTTCACTAGTATTTTACTTTTCATCAAAGTCCTCACTAGTTTTTAACAGCAAAAATTTTTCTCATTTGCATTCGCTTTCAAAATCATGAGAATGTTTTGTAATAATATTTATATCTACCATATACACTATGAAATTTGAGATAAAAACAAAGCTCCTACAAAAAGGTCTTTCTGTAGTATCACATGCAACGGCATGAATCACGACAACTCCTATTTTAGAAAATATTCTTATCAAGGTTCACTATAAAAATATAGTTCTCACAGCCAATAATTTAGAAATGGCTATTGAATATACACTTGATGAAGATGTAAAAGTGATAAGTGAGTGAGCCTTTTCAGTTCCAAGCAAACTCTTTGGTGGATATATAGGGCTCTTGCAAGATGATAGCGTGTCTATAGAGCTCAAGTGAGGTGATGCGCTTGAAATCACAACAGAGAGTGGAAAAACTAAGATAAAATGAATCCCTGCAGAAGACTTCCCTGTAATCCCTGGAGTCAAAGAAGAGCTCTCCCTTTCTCTCAAGGGTGACATAGTGCGTAGATCTATTGAAAAAACGCTCTTCTCGAGCGCTGAGGGAAACATCAGACCAACACTTGCATGACTCTTTGTAAATATTAATGGGAGTGAAACGACCTTTGCCTCAACCGATAGTTTCAGACTTTCTGAATACAAAACAATCCTTGATGTGCCAAGCCAAGTCACATTTTCTCAAATTATTCCATCAAAAACATGTTTTGAAATAAAAAGTATCATATCAGACAGTGATGATGTGAAGATTATCTCATGAGAAAACCAAATCGCATTTTTCTTTGGAAATATAAAAATGTACTCAAGACTTCTCAATGGAAAATTCCCAGATTATACAAACTTTTTTCCAAGTAATTACGCAACAAAGTGAGTAATAAATAGAGCTGATCTTATGGGAGCACTCAAAAAAATTAATCTCATCTCAAAAGAAAACAACTACTCCATAAAAATGAGCTTTAGTAGTGAAAGTGGGATACTTCTCGAAACATCTCAAACTCAAATTGGTGAAGGAGAGCTCGGTCTTGTCGG
>JAHDGX010000084.1 GCA_020631575.1 Candidatus Altimarinota bacterium
TTGCTTTGGAATCAAATTTCTCACTTTGCAAGATAGGATTAAATATTCGTAGTGGTTTTGGATCAGCTCAGACGCTCGCTCACCACTGCCAGTTTCAGAGATTTACAGCTTCGTCATAGTCTAAAAGTTTCTCTTTAAAATACTGTTCTCAGAGTCTCCAGTCTATATGCATATCTTTCGTGAGAAAGCTCGAGACGATCATTCGTGCTCGGCCGTGCATCCAATTAGTCTCGTTTAACTGATGCATTGCTGCGTCTACGACCGGATATCCAGTTCGTCATTCACACCATGCCTCAAAAGCGTCTTTATCAGTGTTCCACTTGATGTATCTATATTTTTCTAGAAACTCTTCGTTTTTTGTGTTCGGAAAGTTATAGAGTATCTGCCACCAAAACTCTCTCCAGCAAAGTTCTGATACATAACTTTCACTTACTTTTTGTGCTTTGTTATATATTTGTCTTACTGAAAATACTCAGTGTCTGAGATATGGGGAGAGACGTGATGTACCATCTTTATCAAGATCATTTCTATAATCATCATAATCAGACCTGATATATTTTTCAAAACGTTCTTTTCCAAACTCCATTGTGAAATATGGATGTTTCGGAATTTCTATAAAGTCTTTTGCTTCGCTTTTTTCCTCTGTGTTAAGTTGTGAAAAATGAGTAATTTCTAGCTCGTGAGTTTCAAAATCCTGCTTCTGCCAGAGCTTGTAGAAGGGAGTAAAAACTTTTCGTTGCTCTATTTCATGAGGTTCTGCAAGGAGGAAATCCTTATGTGATTCAAACTTGCATGATGAGAGCTCAGCTACTTTGATATCTCGAGCTTTTCCATATGTTCCATAGGTCGTATTTGTGAAAATGCACTCAATATTATATTTCTTCACGAGCTCTGGGATAATTTCCTCAGGTTTTCCATGCAGAACAATCACTTTTTCACCTCAGAGTTTTTTTAGTTCAGCACTTACTTGTTCTAATGCTTCTCTGATGAAACCAAACTTATTGTCAGAAAGTCATCAAAATTTTGGTATAAGATGCTCATCAAGCACAAAGATAGGAAGAACTTCCTGAGAATTTTGTATTGCTTCGTAAAGTCCAGTATTGTCCTGAACTCTGAGGTCTTGTCGGAACCAAAATATAGATTTTTTATACATATGTTTTTATTAGTTGTTTCATCGTTTTCATATCTCATGATTCTTGCAGTACGTCATTTAAAAATATTTTTGCACTTCAAGATTCTAGATTTTTTTCAAGTGTATAGTTGTTCCATCACTTTGCAAGGCAGACCTTTTGCCAGAGGTTTTTGAGATTGACTCGATCTTTCGTTGATATTTCCAGATATCTATATTTGAGAGATCTTTGGTACTTTACTTCTTCATATTTATAGAGATGATGAGGGACTCACCGAGACCCTATCTTTGATCCTGATTTCATACCTCTTCGGAGATTATCTATGTGTTCGAGCTTTATTTTTGTCATGTCCGGGAAAAATATTATACTTTTATACGATACATCTACCACTTAAGAACTTTGTATGAAAAATGAAAGTAAACTGCTCCTCCCACTTTGGCTCATAGTTATATTCCTTAGTTTTGTAGTGCTTTATATCTGAAAGAGTATTATAACAACTATCATTTTTACAAGTATTCTTCTTTTTATTTTTTCAGGAATATATAGTTTTTTCAAAAAATATTTAGGGTCTCATATTTTCTCAGTACTCATCACTATGTGAGTATTTATAACATTTTTCTTTGGAGTTGGATATATTATTTCCTCTGAAATTGATAATTTTAGTAAAGATCTCGATAAAATAGGACAATGATTTACAGTGCTGAGTCAGAGCTTTGATTTTATTCCAACTTCTGTTTCAGAGATAGATATTACGAAACTTTCTGAAAAAATAGATTTTGCAGGTATTGGCAAAAATGCCCTCGGGGCAATATGATGAATCATCTGATGACTCTCAACCGTTGCTTTTCTTCTGATATTTTTAATGCTTGAAAAAGATATGTTTGCAAAGAAATTTAAGAAAATACTCCCAAAGTCATGAGAAAAAAAATTTTGAAGCATGTATAAGAGAATCTATGACGATATGAACACATTTTTTCTCTCTAAGTTTTCTCTCGCACTTCTCAATGCAGTAACCAGCGTAATTATTATGAAACTCTTTGGTCTTGAATATGCGCTCATGTTTGGACTGCTTGTATTCCTTCTTGATTTCATCCCAGCCATTGGGGGGATTATCGCTCTTTCACTCCCATTTCTCTACAGTTTTGTACAATTTGACAGCAATCTTACTCCATTTATTCTGCTTGCCTGTCTTTTTATTCCTCAGTTTATCTCAGGAAATGTTATTGAGCCAAGAATCATGGGAAATAGGTTGAACCTAAGTTCCTTTGTTATCCTTGTTGCGCTTATATTTTGGTCAGGGATGTGGGGAATAATCTGAGCATTTCTTGCTGTTCCACTTATGGCCAGTATCAATATAGTTTTGGCTCAATTTAAGACTACAAAACCACTTGCTATACTCATGTCTAAAAATGGAAAAGTATAAAATTAACATTTTTCTTACAAAACATTCGTATTATAAATGTACTTTAGTAATTAATAGTATAATTATGAGTGGAGATATTTTTACAGGAAAAATGAAGCAGCTTGCTTGAAATATTAAAGCAGAATTTTCTGAGCTTACAGATACTGATCTGCAAGATATAG
>JAHDGX010000085.1 GCA_020631575.1 Candidatus Altimarinota bacterium
ACCAAGCGAAAATCAAACTCCAGAAGAGACAAAAACCCCAGTAAAATGAGATGACTATCTGGTAGAGAATGACTTTAACACATGTTCTATTATTCTAAATATTCAAGACCCTAACTATTTGTTTACGTGAGAGAGATACTCAGATACTGCACTGAGTAGATATGAGTCAGAAATAGATAAGTTTTCACAAATTGGAATAGTAAATTGATATGATGATGGAAGCTTTGGTCCAAGCAGTGAAATGACTAGAACAGAATTTCTTAAAGTTGCCCTTATTTCACATTGTTATGAATACAAAAATGAAGATCCATCAGACCTTGTGTATACTGATGTAGACAAGAATTCATGGCAGGCAAGAGTAATAAAGAAGGCTGAGCTACTTGGTATGATTAATGGAGATACTGATGAAAATGGAAATAAGGTTTTTAGACCAAATGATATTATCTCTAAAGCAGAGGCAGTTAAGATTTTGATGAGGCTTTCACTCATAGCTCCTAATAATCCAGTGAATCTTTGATATGAAGATATCACCACTTCTTGGCATGAGAAATATATTATAACTTGAGAAACACTTGGTCTCTTTAATGCAAATAATGATAATAAGAAGTTTAATCCAGATTCATGAGTGAAGAGAGAAGATATGATAGACCTAGTTAATAGACTTGTACAGCTCTATAAATAAGTAGAACTCTTGAAATATAAATAAAGCTTTGTAGTATACTACAAAGCTTTATTTATAAGTATTATAATATGAAAATATTGGTTCTTAACAGCATTAGGAGTATGCAGAATGTTGGAGCGATTTTTCGGAACTGTGATGGAGCAGGCTTTGAGAAGATCTATCTTACTGGTTACTGTCCAACTCCACCAAGATGAGAAATCTCCAAAACAGCCCTTGGAGGTGAAAAATCAATAGATTGGGAATACTATAAAGATGCTAATGAGATTCTAATAAGTTTGAAACAAAAAGGTTTTAAAGTATATAGTATTGAACTTTCTGATAGTGCAATTGACTATAAGAGTTTGTATAAAAATACTCCTGAAAATATTTGTTTTGTATTATGAAACGAAGTCAAGTGAGTAGATAGTAAGATATTAGATATTTCTGATGAAATCGTTATGATACCCATGTTAGGCAATAAAGAATCACTCAATGTTTCAGTTGCCGCAGGGATTGTGATGTACGCTACGGTATAATATTTATCTTTTACCAAATTTAGTGCGAAAAATTCTTCTTTTTATTTCTCTGTTTTTTATGTTTGTAAACTCGAGTTTTGCAAGCACTGTTTTAGTAGAAAATGTTTTTTCTGATATAGACCGCGATTATATCTATAGAGATGAACTTCAGACCCTCTACGATAGAGGGACTATAGTTGCAGATGAGAGTGGTAAATTTTTCCCTCAATCATATTTGAATCGTGATGAATTTGTATGAATATCTATGGAGGTTATATGCGAAAGATGTATTCAACCTCACACCGAGTATAAATTTTTAGAAGCATATTTTGGTGCTGATGTATATTTTGATATAGATAGTTCTAACCCATATTTTTATTGTGTTGCTGAGGCTGATGCTCAAAACTATGTTCGTTGATATGATATAGGTCAAGAGTGTCAGGATGGTACAAGTAGATTTTGAGAGAGACCATTTTGTCCTCTTAATCGGATTAATCTTGAAGAAGCAATTGCAGTACTTCTGCGTAATTCATGAATATTTACTATTAGCGATAATGCACTCGTTGTCCAAGATATACGAAATTGAAATATTACTTCAACACTTTGAAATGATGTAAGTCCTGCAGATTCACAAGGCAATCCGTATACTTTTTATGGTTATTTACAAAAAGCCCTTGATTATAGTATTACAGAGTATAACACCGATGGAAGTTCTCGAGTACTTAGGCTTTTGGAACCAGACTCGAATGGAAATATAAATCCCCAAAAGCAAATCACAAAGGAGGAGTTTCTGCGCATGTCATATATAGCACTCAAATCAAATAGTTGTAGTGAAATATGATGAGAAAACCTTGCTCTTGATATGCTAATATGGGAAAAAACATGTAATCAATGAGAAACTGATTGTAGTTTTTCCGACTTAAATGATCCAGAAGATACATATGATTTTGAACCAGAAATCGAAGGAGCTTGTGACCTTTGAATCAATAATCCTACCGGATATATTTGGAGATTTCAAAATATATCTAACGGCCAACAATTTATACAATATGGTAGATATATAGACGACTATACTCTTCCATCACCATGAGAGTGGAAAATATACTTGCGGGTTATAGATAATTGTGGCAATAGTAGTGAAGTCCATTCAACTATATTTGTATGAGACGATATTGTTGATCAAGAAATTGATGTAGATATAGATGTATATGATGATGAATGTAGTTTAGGGAGTGGTTGTAGTGAAATAGAGTTTTATAGCGAGGATGATGATAATGATAATATATTTGATTTTGATGGTGATGTTGAAACTACTTGTCAGGTATGAACTATTAATTATGCTTGGACTTTCAGGCACATAGAATCAGGAAATATATATAATTATGATCAAAGATATATCGATGATATACTTTTATGACTCACGTGAGAGTGGCTTATACTCCTCGAAGTAGTCGATGGGTGTGGGCAAACGGGATCGGAACAAATGACCTATATAGTTCCT
>JAHDGX010000022.1 GCA_020631575.1 Candidatus Altimarinota bacterium
AGATACTTCGTAGAGTTAGTTCCGATTTTTGCAAGCTTACGAGCCATTTTGCGTATTTCAGTTTTGTCTCTCGATTCGCAGAAACATATATGATATACTGATTTTCACTTTTCTGCTATGAAATCAAATTCAAATCTTCCGTTGAGACCTCAAGAAACTTTGTATCAGTTTTGCCCGAGTTCAATATAAAGAAGATTTTTTTGGAGGAGGGAAGTGTTATTTTCGAAACTTTTTCTTATTCCAGCATCCCCAAAATAATACTGCAGCTTACTTGATATATGTTTTTGGGCTTTTAAGTCGTAGAGATAGCACTTTGAGATGAGTTTTGTATTTGTAGCTGCTGCAAGATAGTCTATGAGTGTGAGATGAGATATATCTATATTATGTACTTGTAGGTCTCTATGGAGTTCGCGAACTGAAGTAAACTTGTTACTGTAAGCCAGATATCCTATGAGCTTATAAAATAAACTCACATTTTTGATTCCATAGGATTCTACGACATCAATCATGATAATATCATTCTTGAGTGCTCAGAGTACAAAGTCTTTGTAATTATTATCGGGAAGTATTCTTATCTCAGGGATCCCTCAATAGATATTATTTTCTAACTTTGTGCTGAGTGGAAGAGGGAAGAGCTGGATATCTTTAATCCCTTCTACTTTGATATTATTTCCGACAAGTATGATTTTATATTTTTTTGTATTAATGAGCTGAAGTATAAGTCCCTTTATTCACTCTATATTATTCATGTTTTGTAGAATAATTATTTTAGGAACTCAGTGTGATCGCACATACATGTCGAAAAGAGTAATAAAATCTTCTTTGTTTTGTATAACTCAGAGAGTATCAAGCTCCGCGTTGAAATAAAAGCTTGACTCAATCATGTCAGTTTTTTTGAGGCATTCTGAGATGAGAGATGTTCTCCCTGTATGCCTCAGTCATGATATGCTTGCAATTCATTTTTTGTTGAGCTCTTTTATAAGAGTATCGAGCTGATGAGTGAATCTTCGAAATGATTTTTTTTGCCTGATATGATACAAATTTTTCTCAATAAGTTCTTGGTACATGTAATATATTTATACTGTAATTATTTTTATTGTAAATATTCTATAAAATAATCAAGTTTTATTCTGATTTTAGTATAGTATGTTAATACTATTTTTGTATTTGTATTGCTATTTTGAAAGTTACTTTTTGTCTTGGGATTCGCAGGTATTTCTTTATAATAGGGAAATACTAACAACTAATAGATACAAGTGAAACAAGAACTTTCAAATTATTTAAAAACGCTTCTTCAGGAGGTGTATGATATTTCTGTAGAGGATATAAAACTTGATGCTCCTCCAAAAGCAGATATGTGAGACTTAAGTTTTTGATGTTTTCTCCTCGCGAAAGATCTTCGAAAATCCCCACAAATTATTGCCGGTGAGTTAAAAGATACTATTGAAAAAGACCTTGATAATAATTCTCTTATAGAAAAAGTAGAGGTAGAGTGAGCATATCTCAATATGTTTTTGGGTAAAAATATCTATGCTTTAGCGCTAGAGAAAATGTTTCAAAAAGGTATTTACTCAGGCCTAAACTGAGACAGTTCTCAAACAGTGTATATTGACTACATATGAGCAAATGTTTGAAAGCCACTGCATATAGGACATATGTGTACTCCTACTCAATGACAAGTGCTAATAAACTTATTTAGAAAATTAGGGTATAATACTATATCTGATTCGCATATAGGAGATTGGGGAATTATTTTTTGAAAGCTTATTGTAGCGTACCAAAAATATGGAGAAGAAAGTAAGCTTGAAGAAAATGCTGTAGAGCACTTATTTCAACTCTATGTAAAGATATCCGATGATGCAGAAAATAATACGGAGCTAGAGCAAGAATTTCGATCAGCATTTAAACTTCTATCAGGATGAGATGAAAATATGAAAAAGACTTGGGCTCAGTTTACAAGGAAGTCTATTGATGCTATGAACGTTCTATTAAATAGATTATTTGTATTTCCAGACTATAACATTTGAGAGAGTTTTTATGAGTGACTCTGACTTGCAAAAATGGAGGATTATCCTGATTTAGAGTATTCTATGAAGCAAGTAGTATCAGAACTCATAGAAAAATGAGTTGCTACAAAAAACGAAGATAGCTCAGTATGAGTTGTATTCCCTGATGAGATGAAAATCCCGTCATGTATACTTCAAAAACGTGATGGAACACATTGATACCTTGCAAGCGATCTTGCAAGCGTGAAGTATCGTATGGAAAACTGGAATCCAAAGAAGATACTCTATTTTGTAGACGTACGTCAGCAGCTCCATCTAAAGCAAACTTTTGTTATATCTAAAATGGCATGATGGCTTCAGGACGATACGGAAATAACACACGCACACAACTGATTCATATCTCTTAAAGATGGAGCCATGAGTACGCGTAAGTGAAAAATAATAAAACTAGAGGATTTACTAGATCAGGGACATGCGAGAGCTGCAAAGATAATTTCTGAAAAGAGGCCAGATATGTCCAAGGACAGCTTATCTCTTCTCGCAGAGACTATATCAATCTGAGCGATAAAGTACTGATATCTAAAAAAGACTCGAGAATCTGACAGTGTATTTGACTGGGATGAATACATGAGCTTTGAATGAAATAGTGGACCATATATACAGTATGCTTATGTGAGGTCTCAGAAGATACTATCATGAACGCAGATAACTCATACTGACCTAAAAAATATGACCTTTGAAAGCGACGAGGAAAAAAGACTTCTTGCTCATATTTTAAACTTCCCTAAAGTTATTTCGCAGTTAAGCTCTTCATACCATCCCCACCTGCTTTGTAGTTATGTCTACGAAATGACGAAGTTGTTTTCATCATTTTACGCAAATATCTCAGTTCTCTCCGAAGAAAACGAAGATTTAAAAAGATCAAGACTCTTACTCATGTACGCTTTTTCTACACTCATTGAAGAAAGCTTTGAAATACTCTGAATTCCTCTTCCTAAAGAAATGTAATTATGTCGGTAGATTATAATAATTTTGCAAAAAGCTTTGCTGAGTCTCGAAAAAATATGAAATGGCCTGAGTTGGAGTATTTTTTTACTATACTTTGAGAGGGAAGTATACTCGATCTATGATGTGGAAGTGGCCGATTTATAGAATCTTATAACGAATATTTTTGATATCTTCCTGAAAAATATACCTGAGTCGATATGTCGTCTGGTCTTATACAGGAAGGTCAAGCGAGATTCCCCGATCAGCGCTTTTTAGTGTGAGATATGCTCGAGATAGATAAGCTTCTCATGGAGAGAGCTTACGAAAATATATTTCTTATAGCATCATTTCATCATCTCGATTCACTTGAAAAGCGAGAAAAGATGATGCAGCTTTTGTATAGTAGATTACAAGCAGGTTGAAAAATATATATGACAAACTGGGCACTAGATTCAAGTGTAAACTTTGAAAAATACATGGACTCAAGGATCCCTGACTCTTGAAATGAGTTTGAATCATATGATTATAATATCAAGTTTGGTGATTTTGATAGATATTATCATTGTTTTCATCTCCTAGAATTAGAATATTTAGCAAAAAAGGTATGATTCTCATTGATGGAAAATAGACTCTTTGAGTGAGAAAAAAATATAATAACAATACTTCAAAAATAATTTTAAATTAAAGCCGAATATGATATAATAAAATGTATTATATTTCTTCGACTTTTATGGAAAAAACTTATGAGGAGTACATCAGCGAAATAGATGCACAGGTCGAGAAAATCATAGAGCGCGCAAGCTCGTATATGCTAGACCTTGATGATAAGGTGATTCATGAAAAGATATTCCAATCGTATGAATTTGCAAAAGATGCTCATAAGTCAGAAAAACGGCTTTCATGAGAGCCATATATTTCACACCCTGTAGCTGCTACAGAGATTTTACTATGACTTTCTCCTGATATTTCTACGATTCAGGCATGTTTTATGCATGATGTTATTGAGGATACAGACTTTACCTATGAAGATATAGAGGAAATCTTTGGTCATGACGTTGCAGAGCTGTGTAACGGGATGTCGAAGCTTGAAAAGGTAAAATATAGATGAGAAGAGCGAGCAATCGGAAGTCTCAGGAAGATGTTTATCGCAATGGCAGATGATATCAGAGTTATATTTATCAAGCTCTCGGATCGTCAGCATAATATGGAGACTCTGCTTAATCACCCAAAACCAGAGAAAAGAGAGAGAATAGCGCTCGAAACTCTTAATATATATGCTCCTATAGCTTGAAGACTTGGTTTATATAATATAAAAAGCTCTCTTGAGGAGGAGTGTTTTAAGATTCTCCATCCACAAGAATACAAAGATCTACTTGTTGATCTCAAGGATCTTTCTGCTACGAGAAAAGAGTTCCAAAACTCTGCAATACTCGAAATGCAGAAGCTCCTTAATGGTATAGATATAGCTCATAGAGTAGACTTTAGAATTAAGTCTCCGTACTCTATTTATAAAAAGATGCAGAGAAAGGGGATAGAAAATGCAAAAGATCTCTATGATATTTATGGAATACGAATAGTGGTTCCTAGTGTTGCGGACTGTTATAGAGTGCTGTGAGAAATCCATAGTAAGTGGCATACACTCCCATATAGGTTTAAAGATTATATAGCACTTCCTAAACCCAATGGATATCAGAGTCTTCATACAACGATAGTTTGATTCCTTAAAAATTTCACGAAGCAACCTACTGAATTGCAGATACGAACCGAAGAAATGCATAAAAGAGCAGAAATCTGAGTTGCAGCTCATTTTGAGTATAAAGAGTCATGAAGTAAAATTGCGACAGAAATTGACTGGGTAAGTGATCTCAAAGAAGCTGTTGATAAGGTGTGAAATGGAGATCTTATCCAATCACTAAAGATCGATACATTTAAAAATAGGATTTTCGTGTTTACACCAAATGGAGATTTAATAAATCTTCCTACAGGGTCTACTCCTATAGATTTTGCCTATCATGTGCATACTGATTTATGAAATCATATCACTATTGCAAAAGTAAATGGTTCAGTTCATCCTCTTGATAAAGAGTTAAAAAACGGAGATATAATCGATGTTACGATTGATAAAAATAGAAAACCAAGTCCATTTTGGCTCGGCTATGTGAAGACGATTAAAGCAAAAAATAATATCAAAGCCTACTTGAGAAAATGAGATAAAGATACTCACAGAGATAGAGGGAAAGAGATTATTAATAAATATCTTGAAAAGGCCTGACAAGCAACCCTTGATAAGGATCTCACAGTCATGAAAGTTATTGATGGAAGAGAGCTTAATGTAGAGGAGCGATTACAATTACTAGAACAAGTTTGAAACTTTTCTATTACCCCTCCATCTCTTATTCGTAGAATACTTAAAGCTCAGAATGTACACTACGTAAAAAACAAGAGTAATAAGGACGTAGAAGAGTGAAAGATAGTAATAAGTGATACGGCTATAAAAAAAGAGATTGTTATAGGGTGAGAAGAAAATATCCCATACAAAACATGTAAAACATGTTGCAAATGATGAATACCAGATCAACTTGTTGCGCACATCAATTCTCGTTGACATTTCACACTTCATAAAAGAAACTGTAAAATTCTATGAGGAGTAAATAGGGAAAGACTCATGAACGCGTATGTAAAATGAGAAGAATCTTTAAGTCTTTTCCGCATATCTATGACGCTTGAAAATAAAATAGGGATGATAAAAACAATCTCAGAGACCCTGTATGCTATGGAAATAAATATTGATGAACTTCATACAAAAAAAATAAGTCAGCATGAAACAAAACTGACTTTGGCAATTGAGATAAATGATTACGAGTACTTAGTGGTGGATAGATTTATGGAGCGAGTTATTTTCTTACTCTGAAAATCTCTTGTTTCGTATGAACTCGAAGAAATAAGGTGCCAATAAAAAACTCCTCAAAATTGAGGAGTTTTTTATTTTTTATTTTCTGATTTCTAGAGCAGAAATAACTTCTTCATACTTTGCTGCATCTTTTCTTTTAAGATATGCAAGCATTTTTCTTCTTTTTGCAACCATCATCATAATTCATCTTCTTGAATGGTTATCTTTTTTATGTTCCCCAAGATGTTCTTTCAAATTTTCAATTTTTGCTGTAAGGATTGCGATTTGAACTTCTGCAGATCCAGTATCACCTTTCCCTTTTGCAAATTTTTTAATAATTCCTTCTTTGTCCTTTTTTGTAACAGTCATGTTAGTATTTTTTAATAAATATAATGTAATAAACCAGAAAAATACGCTCGTAAATTACTAGAAAATGATTATAGGAAAAAAATACTGGATTGCAAAGGATAATACCCTGTATTTTTACTTCCATATATTTAAAAAATCTGTACAATTTTCCTAGTTTTTAGTATAAAAGTATGAACCCAAGAAAGACATCTCAATCTAATATATTTTTACAAATCTTTGATAGGTATCCAAGAGAGTATTTTGTAGCTGCATTTTTTCTGATTTTTTACTTTGCTATCATTTGGGAAACTTTTTCCTACACCGTCCTCAATCATGACTTTTATAAAAATTTAGCTTACAAACAGCAAGTATGAGAAGTAGAAATTCCTGTTACAAGGGGGACTATATATTCTCTTGCTAATAGTAGCATGAAGCAGGGAACAGTTATATCAACCTCGGTTGATCTTAATGATATAGCTATTGACCCACAAATAGAGTGAGACAAGTGAAAACTTGCAACTTTCCTCACAGATATACTATATAAGGAGATGTGCTATTTAAAAGATTACTCAGATTGTTATAGTGATCTATTAAGATTTTTGAGAGTTTTAGAGATTTCAGATTTTCAAACTTCAGAAGCATTCTTAAAAGAAAAAATAAGAGAGAAAATTACAGAAAAAATCTCTAAAACAAGAGTTACAAGTGTAAGAGTAAAAGAGAGTCTCTCTCCTGAAGATGAATTAGAAATCATATCTTGGAATCTCCCAGGAGTATATGCAAGCGTGAACGGACTTTATGTAAATCCAGAAGAGCTTGTGAATCCAGAGATTTACGTCGAGAAATATATATCACTTTTTGGTTGATCAGAAGATTCTGTTTTATTTCAGGTGAGGAAAAGAGACCTGAGATATGTACCAATATACCCAAAATTATCACTTCTAATTTCTGACGAGATTTCACAATACATACAAGATGAGAGAAGGGCAATTTCTGAGTGAATAATAGACCCATCAGAGAGTATTTATCGTTTTATTATACTTTCTCCACATGCCCAAAGAATTTATCCTGAAAGAAAAATAGGATCTCAAATAATTGGTTTTTTAGATAATGCTTGAAAGGGACATTATGGCCTTGAATGATACTATGATGATATTTTAAAGTGAAATCCATGAGAGCTTGTTAGAAAAAAAGACATTAAGGGGCGAAGTATTGATCCAATATCATTTTGAAAAGAAAATATAGATGCTCTAGAGTGAGTAGATATTAAGACAACAATAGATAGAAATATTCAGCGTAAAGTTGAAAAAATACTTGAAGAGTGAGTAAGAAAATACAGAGCAAATAAAGGTACTGTTGTTGTTCTAGAACCAAAGACATGAAGAGTTTTATCACTTGCAAACTACCCAAGTTATGACCCGAACAATCCTTGAGAGGTTTATGAGCTAAAGAAAGTGAATTATAGTGAATACCCTAATCCAGAAACAGACCTTTTATGAAAAGGAGTATTTATTGAAGATATAGAAAGATGAGAGCCATTTATATATGATGGAAAGCAAATTTATCTGAGTGAAGCTACTCGGGAAGATTTTGTGGATTATGAAAAAACCAAGTATATATATAAGAATGAATTTTGAGCAGGAGTATATTCAAATGATGCTATTTCAGGTCTTTACGAACCAGGGAGTATTATGAAAACAGTAACGGTTGCAGCTGGAATAGATGCATGAGAAATTAAGCCATTTGATTTTTATAATGATGCTTGAAAACTTACGATAGATAACTTTACGATTCGAAATGTTGATGATGATTGTCTCGGGTATAACACTTTTCAAAATGCTCTGAATTACTCCTGTAATGTGTGAATGATTCGTATTGTTCAGAAATTATGAAAAGCCTTAGTACATAAATATTTTGTAGATTTTTGATTTGGAGAGGCTACAGGTATCACGCTTGATGGGGAAGTATCGTCTAAAATTGAACCCTATGAAAAGTGGTCAACGGCAAAACTTTTAACGAGCTCTTATGGCTTATGAGTGAGTCTCACTCCGCTTCAAATGGCATCTGCCTACTCGACTATAGCGAATGGCTGAGTGTATATGAAACCATACATAGTAGAATCTATAGAGTATAGTGATGGGAAAGTGATATCCTACGAACCTCAGGCAGTGAGAAGGGTATTAAAAGAATCAACAGCTACTTCAGTAGTTAATATGCTTGTTTCTTCTGTTGATGATGGAGTAGCCTGAAACGGAGCAGTAGAGTGATACTCTATAGCAGGGAAGACAGGAACATCTCAAATAGCTTACAGGTGAAAATATGAGACCTGAGCAGCTTCTACGAACTGATCCTTTGCTTGATTTGCTCCAGCAGAAGATCCTCAATTTACTATTCTCGTAAAACTTGAAAGACCAAGAACCAGTCAGTATGGTGGTGCTACATCAGCCTACATATTCTCAGAAATTGCGTCAGAACTACTTGAGTATTACGGTATTCCCAAGAAAAGTCAAAAATAGACTTGAATAATACAATAAAAATGCTATAAATAATTAAATAGTAATTTGATATTATATAAACCATTAAACCAAGATTTCCTAATGTTGTTAAAAGAAATCTAGAGGATTATGATTTAATAGCTGGAGAAAAGTACAAAATAACTGCTTTAGAAGATATAGATTTTAGTGAAATATTTTGGTGAGATTTTGATGAAGGTCTAGAAAATAAATGAGACTATGGTGATCATAAAGCAATATGAGAATTGAGTATACCAGCATGAGTAAGTATGAATATAGAGTTTCACCGATCACTAGCATTTGTAAAGATATCTGTGATATGAGAATATTCTATTTCAGAGAGAGAAAATAATGATAAGAGATATTCTAGAATCAAGACCTTACAAGATTGAAAATCTTACCCCCTCATGACGATTAAGTCAAACAATAAAAATTCGAATGGAGTAGATTTTGGGAAAGATACTATTAGATCAGATGGTTCTTTTGTGATGGAAGCTTGAAAATTTTGGTCAATTTTTAATCAAATTTGAGCATTTAAAAATGTTGAAATTATTGACTGAGCAGGAAAAGTTAAATCTCATACAAAGGATCGAGTCTGAAATATAGTAGAAGGTGAATAAGATACAAAAAAAACTGAATCGTAAGATTCAGTTTTTTTAATGTCTTTATGGTGCGGAGGGAGGGACTTGAACCCTCACGAACGTAATTGTTCACACGCCCCTCAAGCGTGCGTGTCTACCAATTTCACCACCACCGCATTACGAGTAACCACATTGCTGCATCTTCGCTTTCGCTCGATGTAACTTTCTATCCGACTCGCAAGCTCTTCGCATCAGAAACTTAAAAAGAATGGTGCCGAGGGGCGGATTTGAACCACCGACACAGGGATTTTCAGTCCCCTGCTCTACCCCTGAGCTACCCCGGCAAGTACACTATTCTTCTTGCTTTTTGATAAAGCTCACCAATTATATAAAATTTTTAGATTACGCAAACATTTTTTTGTCTTTTTGTGTTTGATTAAGATTCTCTTTCTTATACAATTATTTTATGTTTATTTATTAGCTTTGTAATATGCAAGTACAAGTGTGTTCCTGAAAATCATGCTCCTCTAAATACAGTAAATATATAACTACCAGACTTGAAAATGATGCTAAGTTTTATGACACAAAGAAGATAGAGGTTCAAGAGGTTTCTTGTATGTGACAGTGTAAAAAATGAGCAAATATCCGTTTTAAAAATACGACTCATAATTATATGGATCCAGCGAAAGCTTCACAATTAGTTCAAAAAAATATTAAATAATGAAAGTTTACAACACCCTTACGAGACAATTAGAAGAATTTAAGCCTCTCAGATTCCCAGAAGTAAAACTCTATCAGTGTGGTCCTACTGTGTATAATAACGCGCATATCTGAAACCTAAAAACTTCCGTAGTAGAGGATGTAGTTGCAAGAGCACTGAATTATCTAGGATATCAGGTGAAAATAACGATGAATATTACTGATATTGATGATAAGACCATCAGAGATTCACAAGCTGCGTGAGAGACGCTCCTAGATTTTACTCAGAAATATACTGAAGTTTTTCTCGAGGATTTAGAAAAACTTTGAGTTGAAATCCCAGAAACAATCAGTCCAATTTCATGACTTATTCCAGAAATGGTACGAATGATACAAACGATGCTAAATAGAGGCTATGCGTATCTAGCTGATGATGGAAGTATTTATTATGATATTTCAAAATATAAGAAGTATGGAAAACTTGCAAATCTAGATATGTCTGGAATGAAGGAATCAGTGCGAGTAGATAATGATGAGTATGAAAAAGATGCAGCTGCAGATTTTGTTCTTTGGAAAGCTTGGAAGCAGAGTGATGGAGAAAATTATTGGGAAGAAAGTTTTATGGTCAATAAAAAAGATGTTGTTTTAAAAGGGAGACCAGGCTGGCATATAGAGTGTAGTGCTTGCGCTATGAAACATTGTGGTCCTCAAATAGATATACACATGTGAGGAGAGGATCTCATTTTTCCACATCACCAAAATGAAATAGCGCAAAGTGAGGCATGTACTGGGAAGCAATTTTCTAAGTACTGGATTCACTCATGACATCTCATGGTAGATGGGAAAAAGATGAGTAAGTCTCTTTGAAATTTTTATACTCTCAGAGATATTGAAGAAAAATATCCTGATGAACCAAGACTTATGAGAGCAGTGCGGCTTGGGTTTATAAACGGAAAGTATAGGGATCAAATAGATTTTAGTTTTTCAAAACTAGAACAAAATATATCAACTCTTAAAAATATAGATAGTATTTGTAAGAGACTTACTGCCTATATGGCTGAATACTCTGGAGTACGGCCAGAGTTTCGAGACTATATGCAAGAAGTAATTCTCTGATATACACAGGCACTTGAAAATGATTTTGCATTCACAGAAGCCTTTGCTGTTTTTTCTAGTTTTTGAAAATATGTAAGCAGTGAGATTGCAGAAAGTAGGCTCACTCTTGATGAACAAAATGCTTGTGTTGATATGCTGATGCAGTTTAATGAAGTTTTTAATATATTGGATGTATCTTTATTTGAAGGATGAACTGAGGATTCTGAAATTCCAGAAGATATACTTGAAAAAGCGAAACTTCGAGATCAAGCAAAGTCTGATAAAAACTATGAACTTTCTGACTCGCTGAGAGATGAAATTATAGCTGCGTGATATATCTTGACTGACACAAAGCAGGGGACTATTGTTGAAATTGCTGAATAATTTCTAGTTTTTTTTCTCTTGAGAGCTTCTTGATTTGAAGCTCTCTTTTTGTAGCCTGCGACCTATCTCAGACTTCTTCACTATATATTAGTTCTACCGGACTTCGAGCCCTCGTATATTTTGCTCAACCTGGCAGATCTCCATTATGCATTTTGAGTCTTTTTTCTATATCGTTTGTAATTCAGGTGTAGAGAGAGCCATCGGAACATTTGAGGATATAGAGACTATACATAATGCTGGAAAATAATTTCTAATTCTAAGCTTTTACCTTAGAATAATCATATATTTATTTTTTACGAACCTTTATGAGCCCGATAGCATTTTTTTATATAATTATTGTTATATTTTTAGCAGAAACAATACTTACAAAAGTACTCTGATATCTTAATACTACAAGATGGAGTCACGAGCTTCCAGAAGAATTATCAGGAATCTATGATGAGAAAAAATATGAAAAATCTCAAAAATATGAAAAAGCAAAATATAAATTTGGTTGGATAGCTTCTATTCCGACATTTTTTATCATGCTAGCTATACTCGTTTTTGGATGATTCTGAGCTTTAGATGAATTTCTCAGACAATATACACAAAACACTATACTTCTCGCTCTGTGATTTTTTGGTATTATTTCTATAGTATCAACTATAGTGTCACTCCCATTTTCTTATTATGCTACTTTCGTACTAGAAGAAAAATTTGGATTTAACAAGATGACGAGATGACTCTTCTTTTCAGATGCTATAAAAGGACTGTTTTTGTCAGCTCTTATTGGATGACCACTTTTAGCGCTGATTGTTTGGATTTACAGTATAGTGGGGGCAGGATTCTGGACCTATGCATGGGGAATTTCTATATGATTTTCACTCTTTTTTATGATGTTTTACTCAAGTCTTATAGTTCCGCTGTTTAATAAACAAACTCCTCTGGAAGACTGAGAACTTAAAACCGCTATTAATGACTTTGCTCAGAAAGTAGGATTTACTCTTACTGATATTTATGTGATTGATGGATCAAAGAGAAGTAGTAAGGCAAATGCATACTTTTCTGGATTTGGACCAAAAAAGCGTATAGTCCTCTTTGATACCCTCATTGCTGATCTCTCAACCCAGGAGCTCGTAGCAGTACTAGCCCATGAGATAGGTCACTATAAGAGAAGGCATACTATCCAAATGCTCGCACTTTCAACCATCCAAACAGGTATAATACTCTACGTGTTTTCTCTCACTCTTTCACTTCCAGCTGTATCACAAGCTCTTGGTTGAGTAGAGCAGAGTTTTCATCTGTGAGCTGTTGCTTTTGGAATACTCTTTACTCCTATATCTATGATATTTGGGATGCTTACGAGTGTATTTTCAAGAAAAAATGAATACGAAGCTGATGATTACGCGAAGCAGAATTATTCTGGTGAACACTTAAGCAACGCACTTATAAAACTTTCTCGAAATAACCTATCAAATTTGAGACCACACCCTGCATATGAGTTCTTTTACTATTCACATCCAACTGTTTTGAAGAGACTGGCAGCTCTGAAAGATTAATTATTCTATATTTTTATTAATTTCAAGTAAATAGATGTGGCAATTCTATGAAAAATTGTCTTAATATGCTAGAATAAGAGGGAAAATGATATATTCTCTCTTATTTTTTATGTTTTTACGACTCTTACAGTACAAACTTCTCAAGAAGAACAGTTTTTATGATAGAGAAAAATATCGTAATGTTCTCAGAGATCCTAGTAGTAGTGTAGGAAAAATACTCAACAATATAGTATTTTTCTGTGTTATCCTCTGAGTATGAGTTATAGTACTCGAAACACTTCCAAATATTTGATCACAGTTTCACTTCTCATTTTTTGTAGTAGATATAATAGTTTCTCTCGTTTTTGCTCTGGAGTATGTATATCGCTTTATGCGCTCAAATAGAAAGGTAGATTTTTCTATTAATATATTTAATATTATTGATTTACTCTCTTTTGCTCCGTTTTTTATTGGACTTGTGTTTCAAATGTTTTCAGGATTTGATATGCTCAAGGTACTCAGATTACTCAGAATATTGAGACTTTTCGAAGTTTCATCACACTCCCCAATAGTTTTAGGATTTTTAAATACAATTAGAGAGTATAGACATGAATATAAAGCTATTTTTAGTATTTTTATATCTCTCTTAATAATTATTTCAACTTTTGTATATTACTGTGAGTTTCCTCATAATCCTGAATTCTCATCTATTCCTCAGACTCTTTGGTGGGGTATTGTGACTATGACTACGGTATGATATGGGGATATGGCTCCAATTACCGTATGATGAAAACTCTTTGGAACAGGACTTATACTGCTTTGACCAGTTCTTGTTGCTGTAATCGGTTCTATAACGATTCTTGTATTTATGGATGTTGCTGAAGCTCAGAAACAAAATGAAGTAAAGATTTGTACCATATGTAAAACTCATAACCCATGAGAGGCAAATTTTTGTTTTGAATGTGGAAATAAACACTTCATGTGAGAAGGTGATCATAGCGAAGAGATAAGAGGGTGATTTTTTAATAGGATTTTCTCTAAAAAGATAAAATAACTATATTTCAAAAACCAATAACAAACTTGCAATATAGAGCTATTTTAGTATAAATAGCTCTATATTTTTAGTCTCAAAACTTACTGATGTCAGAGAAGAAGAAATTTTATGTAACAACTCCTATTTATTATGGAAATGGCCTTCCCCATGTAGGTCATTTTTATAGCAGTACTATAGCTGATATACTTTATAGATATAATAAAATTTCAGGACGAGAAAGCCGATTCACAACCTGAATAGATGAGAATAGTCAAAAAGCTGTGATAAAAGCGCAGGAAGAAGGGAAGAATATTATGGATTATCTTGACGATATGGCTGCTGGCCATAAAAAGGTATGGGATCACTTTGGTATGGAATACACTGATTTTATAAGAACAACAGAACCAAGACATCATGTTCTTGTCCAAAAAGTATTACAGCACTGTTTTGAAAAGGGAGACATCTATCAGTGAGTCTATGAGTGAATGTACTGTGTTGGCTGTGAAGCTTTTAAAAAAGACGATGATCTTGTATTTCTTAATAAAACATCAGGAGAAACATTTCCTATTACCCCAAAAGTAATAGAAAGTGACAATATAATTAAGGTTTGCCCAGATCATCTTGAAACTCCAGATAATATTAAGGAAAAGAATTATTTTTTTAAACTTTCAAAATACCAGACATGGATAGAGGAGTTTTATGCAGCAAATCAAGATTTTGTTATGCCTCATTTCAGATATAACGAAGTAAAAGCATTTGTAGAAAGAGGTCTAGAAGACTTTTCTATATCAAGAGAAACGAATACTTTTTGAATCTCTCTCCCTTTTGATAATACCCAAGTTACCTATGTCTGGTTTGATGCACTCTTTAATTACTATACCTCATGCGTAGCAAGCAGATGATGAGATAAAGACAATGAAAACTTTATTGATGAATCTACTTTATGGCCGGCAAATCTCCATGTTGTTGGAAAAGACATTATTAGATTCCATGCTATATTTTGGCCAGCAATGCTGGCAAGTTATTTCGATCTATGAGAGCAGGGAAGTGATGGAATAATTCACTATCAAGATTCAGATATATCAAAGCTCCCAGAAACTATTTTAACATGATGATTCTTTACCGTTGATGGTCAAAAAATGTCTAAATCACTTTGAAATGTGATAGAGCCTATATCTTACAGTGAGCAGTATTCCAAGGAGCTACTTACCCTATATATGCTTTGCGCTTTCCCAATATGAAATGATGGGAATTATGACAGATCTGATGCTATAAAGATGTATAACGCAAAACTTGCAAATAATCTCTGAAACCTTGTAAATAGGGTAGTAGTATTGTCTCTCAAACTCGATCAAGCCTGAGTATTAGAACCCCAAAGTCTTCCAGAAGAGATATCTGCAACTCTCTCATACCTTAATCATTCACTCAGCTATAGCTTGAATCAAGATCAAATTATAGAGCTTCAAAAATCTCTTAAAGAGGCAGGGGAAACTATCGATGTCCCAGTAAAAGGGACTATGCTTAGCTATGACCTTAAAGCGAGTCTTGATAACATATTCGTTATGCTTGATAAACTCAATAAATATGCTGATGACACTCAACCTTGGATCACAATCAAGGATGATCAAGTAGCGACGAAAGAAGCTCTTTATACTCTCGCAGAATGACTCAGACAAGTAGGACTCCAACTCTATCCGTTTTTTCCAGAAAAAATGCTCGAGATGTTTGAAAAACTGTGACTTGAAGAATATAAGTTTCACTTAAATAGATGAAAACTCCAAGAACTTATAGCGAAGCAAGAAATGTTTCACATCAAAGAAAAATGAGAACCTCTCTTTAAAAGAATAGATATATAAAAAGAGCAGCTTAGGCTGCTCTTTTTATTTTTTATCAAAGTATACTTTTTTGGTAAAGTAGAGATTATCCTCTATGAGTCTTCTGTTTTTAGCAATGAGATCTCAGATGATTCCGAGCGCAAAGAATATCGTTGCTATAATGAGGAATACTCATGAGAGCATTAGAGACTGGATCTTGCCCGTATCTCCATCTATAGTAAGATAGAAGTATACAAATCTTGCAACCCCGAGGCTTCATAGCACGAAAAACAAACTAGCTAGACTCATAAAAACTCTCAGGGGATTATACATAGCATATACTCGCACTAATATTGAAAAAGTTTTGTACATATGTTGCCACATATTTTTAAAGAGCCTAGATGGTCTCGTTGGTTTATTTGTAGTCATTGGGATATAAGAGACTTTGATTCTTTTGCTTCACGCTTGTACAAGTGTATCAACAGCATATGAAAAATCAGAAGTTACATTGAGTCTAAGAAGCGCTTCTCTCGAATACGCTCTAAATCAACTTACAGAATCTGGTACTTTTGTTCCAGATAATACTCTTACAAGGAAGCTCCCCAGCCATTGAAAGAACTTTTTAAGTGGAGAAAAGTGTTTGATGTTTTTTGTTTGCCTATTCCCCATTACAAAATCAGATTCTCACTCAACGATAGGTGTAACGAGCTGAGGAATATATTTACTTGGATATTGATTATCTCCATCTGTATTTACGAGAATGTCTGCTCATTCCCAGAGTGCCTTTTCAACTCATGATTTAAATGCGTTTCCAAGACCTTTGTTTCAAACATGCTTTACAATATGGTCTACTTTATGATCATTTGCTACTTGTATAGTCTTATCAGAAGAGCCATCATCAATGATCATAGTTTCAATAGTATGTAT
>JAHDGX010000086.1 GCA_020631575.1 Candidatus Altimarinota bacterium
CTTTACGTATTACCGTATCTCTGGCAGCTCTCGCAGCAAGTCTTGCTTTCGCAGCGAGATTTACTTTTTCTACTATAGCTTTCGCTGTTTTTGGATCTTCTTCGAGGAATTCCATAAACTTTTCAGAGAATACACTATCAACGGCTCCTCTAGCTTCTGGAGTTCAAAGCTTTCATTTTGTTTGTCATTCAAACTGTGGATCTTCTACTTTTACAGA
Organism: Candidatus Altimarinota bacterium; assembly: GCA_020631575.1. GTDB lineage: Bacteria > Patescibacteriota > Gracilibacteria > BD1-5 > UBA6164 > JAACSU01. Next base: position 218 of record JAHDGX010000086.1, read on the forward strand.
AAGTACTACAACTATCCCCTCTATCACATCATCATTGGTAAGATTTTGATCTTTTTCTTTGAGAATCCCTTTATCACGTGCATATTTGTTAATTGTCCTCGTTAAAGCTGTTCTAAATCATGTGAGATGTGTTCCTCCTTCTGGAGTGTGGATATTATTTACGAACGAGATAATATTATTTGAATAATCCTTATTATATTGAATCGATGCTTCTACAAGGATATTGTTTTTATCTTTTTCACTATAAAACACTCTTCCTATCGTAGATTCATTTTTATTGAGAAAGTTTACATATGATTTGATACCTCCTTCAAAATAAAACTTATAGTTTTTTGATTCATCTCTTTCGTCTATGATATGAAGTTTAATACCTTTTGTAAGGTATGCTTGTTGACGCATTCTTGAAAGAATCGTTTTGAAATCAAAGTCAGTAGTGATCTTAAAAATACTTGCATCAGGATAAAACTTGATAATCGTTCCTGTAGTCTTTGTTTTTCAGGTAACCTGTATATCTCCATCAGATACACCTGTGGAAAATGATTGGTAGTGAATTTCTCATCCTCTGTGTACCCAGGCCTCCATCTTTGTAGAGAGTGCGTTAACTACTGATGAACCAACTCAGTGGAGACCACCAGAAACCTTATATCCTCCTCATCCAAATTTTCACCCAGCGTGGAGTACGGTAAGAATCGTCTCAAGAGTTGATTTCCCTGTCTTTGCATGCTTTTCAACCGGGATTCAGCGACCATTATCCTCGACGCTACATGCTCCATCACTGTGAAGTGTCAGAGTAATGGTATCACAATGCCCAGCCATTGCTTCATCAATTGAGTTATCTACAATCTCCCAAACAAGGTGATGAAGACCTCTTTCATCCGTAGAACCGATATACATTCATGGACGCTTTCTTACAGGCTCTAATCCCTCTAGGACCTGTATACTCTCTGCTCAATAATCTGCGGTTGTTTTTGTATCTGCCATTTCGCTATACTTTAAAAATATATTTTTACATAATCTACTATACAGAGCCAAAAAACGATTTCAAATCTATTTTCTTTCCAGACGAGACTTTTTTTATCACGCGAATATGAGCCAGTTTTTGGGTAAATTTTACTAAATTTGAGATTTTCATGATTTTCTAAAAATATTTTCTAGACGGGGAAAACAAAAAAACTCGCGAGAGGCGAATTTTTTTACCTAAATTTATTCTAAGCTGCTACAGGGACTAATTTATCTAATCTATTCTTAACTGCAGCTTGAATTTTATCTGCCTCAATATTCCAAATTGGATATTCTCACATTTCATTTAATTCTGAGTCTAGTAAAAATAGATCATAGTCTTCTCTATCATAGTTACCATCTGACTGTCTATATTTTACAACAATATACCATTTACCTCATTTTTGAATCGGCTCTATGATTTCTGGTTGAAAATCAATATATCATTCCATGAGTGAACTAGCTGATTGAATACCGTTTTCTAAAATTACTCTATCATCTCTGCGACGTAAGGCATATAGTGTTCAATCTACATCTTTTACATCAATTACATCATCATCAACTTCTTCCATTCATGACTGAATTGGTAACGGATTAAAATTATCATCGTAGTACCTCCATACCCTATCTTGAAAACTCGCACGAGTATACATCTGACCATCTATCTCTTTTGTTTCTCAAACACACTCAAGAGGATTTCATAAATATTCTAATGCATTATTCTCTGCATCAATATATATATGCCAGCAGGCATTTGTTCCTGCAGTTTCTGAATGCTGTGCTACTCGCACTTCTCACCATACAGTTTCATACTTTCTAATTATTCTATCTATAGAAAGCTCTCTTCCATCAGCTTTATAAATCATTCAATGATCTAAACCATCTCATAAGTTTTTTGAATTAGTCATAATTATGTATACTATTAATTATAAAATCTAAGAATATTATTCTAAATAATTCCTTAATGTCAATATTTTATATCTTTCAGAAAATATTGTAATTACTTACACCAAATGCTCTACCAACAAAAACCAGAAGATTACATAACTGAAGTAGAAGTTGCAGGATGCATTATAGAAGTAGATGGAGAAATTCTTCTGATGAGAAGGTCTGCGAACTCTAGTTGCCCCGGAGTTTGGCAACAGCCAGGATGAAAGGTAGATGACTGAGAAGACTGTGAAGCAGCTATGATTCGTGAGATATATGAAGAAAGCTGAATCTCACTTCAAAAATGACAAGCTCATAAACTCTTCAAAAAATACTTCCACTTCGTCAATCTCAATATAGCAATTACCTTTTACAAGGTAGTATTAGATGAAAAACCAAAAATCATACTCTCACCTAATGAACATGACAGCTTTGTTTGGGTAACTCCCGAACAGGCTCTCTGATATGAACTTATTGAAGATT